>JBJEAG010000073.1:6761-15647 GCA_051868855.1 Alloprevotella sp.
AGACTAAGAGACTAAAAGTCAAAAAGTCTAAGAGTCAAAAAGGTCAAAGAGGTCAAAAAGTCGGTGACCCTTTGAAGTCAAAAAGGTCAAAGAGGTCAAAAAGGTCAAAAAGTCGGTGACCAATTTCCTTCCGTTTTGTCCCTCTCTCTCTTCAATCCTTTCTCCTTTCAATCCTCTCTGCTTCTCTCCGTTCAATCCGTTTTATCCGTGGTCTCTTAAACTTGAAACGCGCCTGTGGCGCTCTGAAACATGAAACATACATTTCACATCGCCGGACTCATCTGTCTCATGGCATTTGCAGTCTCCTTCCAAACAGCCCAGGCAAAGAGTAAGAAGACAAAAGGACTCTACGCCTTTAACTATGCAAGTTGTCTGACTGACACCACCGCCTACACCACCACCGTGGTATGGTTGGAAGGTGCAGAGTTGGGAAAGAAAGGCAAATTCTTCTCCGATGCTCCCGAACTCTCTGAGAAGTTCCGACAGTACATGCAGAAGACCTACAAGAAGCCGTTCTTTGCCACCACCTTCTACGAAAAGAAACGTGAAAAACTGGAGAAGAAACTGGTGAAAATCAGACGCCGCTTCAAAAAAGACAACCCCGGAAGACCTTTCCAAATTCTGCCTGCCGAGGATTTCATTCCTGTCATGCCGGAGCCGGAACCTGAACTTCCGACAGAAACCGATGCTTCCCACTGAGAAGCCAACCTTTTCTCATCTCACAACTCTGAATCATGCAATTGCACTCACTTGACTTCTGCGTGGCAGAACTCTTCTTCCGCCTGTCCGCTCCCGACACGGAAGAACTCAAGCAACGCCTGCCGTCCTACGCTCCTTTCTATATCCGTCAAACTCCGGAACAGTCTTCGTTGCTCTTTGAAGCACGCATTGCCGACGGACTCTGCGACCTCAAAGCGGAAGGAGAAGAAATCGGACAGTTCGACAGTTGCGGAACGAACCACGCCGTCTATCGCCTGAAGGACGGAGGTTACAAAATCATCATCTCTTCCCCCGAGCAGGTGCAGTCCAGTTCCATGAAGACCAATGCCGACTTCACAAAATGTGACGTGTCACTCTTCGGTTCGGAAAGCAACAAAATCTTCGGACTCGGCAACGCCTTGATGATTACCTACGCCTTCTCCGCAGCCTATCACCGCACTCTGCTGATGCATGCCTCGGTGACCATGGCTGACGGCAAGGCTTACCTCTTCCTCGGCAAGAGCGGTACGGGCAAGAGCACACACTCCGGACTTTGGCTGCGCCATATTCCCAACACGGAACTGCTGAACGACGACAATCCTGCCGTGAGAATTGATGACGAGGGACGTGCCATGGTCTATGGAACTCCTTGGAGCGGTAAGACGCCATGCTACAAGAACAAGTCGCTGCCCATCGGTGCCATTGTGCGCTTGGAACAAGCACCGAAGAATGAAATCAGCAAACTCTCTCCGCTGCATGCCTTCTCCTCCGTGCTCTCCTCTTGTTCCTCAATGATTTGGGACAAGCCCTCCTTCGATGCCATTACCCGCACCTCTGAAGCAGTCGTGTCAAAGGTGTCGGTGTACTACCTCCGCTGTCTGCCCGATGAAGCAGCCGCTCGTCTCTGCCACGAGACTGTGGCAAACCACACATCCGAAAAAACGGACGGACAATGAGAGAGGTGAACAAGGAAATACCCAACAAAATTCTGATTGGAGAAATCAGAAATGCACTGCAACAAGGTCACACCGCCACGCTGCGAGTGAAAGGCGTGAGCATGCGCCCCTTTTTGGAAAGTCTTCGTGACAAGGTTCTGCTCGTGCCGCCTCAGCCGGAGCAAATCAAAGTCGGCGACGTCGTTCTTGCCGAAATCTCCAAAGACCTCTTCGTCTTACACCGTGTGGCGAAACGAGAGGGCGAAAGGCTCACACTTCGGGGCGATGGCAATGTCTATGGCACAGAAAAGTGCACGGTCTCCGATGTGATTGGCGTCGTCACCGCCTTCTTCCGCAAAGGCAAAACCACACCGGACAGCGTGGAAGACAAAAAATGGAGAATCTACTCCCGCCTCTGGCCCTCCTCTTCCCTTCTCCGTCGTCTCATCCTCGGCATTTGGCGCAGAGTGATGGTTTGAGCAGAGATACCTCCCCAATCCCTCTTGCCCCTTGTTCCTTTCGACTCTTAGTCTCTTTGACTTTTTGACTCTTAGTCTCTTTGACTCTTTGACCCTTTTGACCCCTTAGACCTCTTTGACCCTTTTGACCCCTTAGACCTCTTTGACCTCTTAGACCTCTTAGACTTTTTGACTTTTTGTCTCTTAGTCTCTTTGACTCTTTGACTTTTTGACTCTTAGTCTCTTCGACTCTTTTGACTTTTTGACTCTTAGTCTCTTCGACTCTTTTGACCCCAAATAAACAGACTCATCATGAAAATTAAAACCGGATTTGAATTGCGCGACGTATGTGGCGAGAAAGTAATCATTGCCACCGGCATCGAAAACATCGACTTTAGCCGCATGATTTCTCTGAACGAAAGCGCCGCCTTCCTTTGGGAGAACATTCAAGACAAAGAATTCGACGCAGAAACCCTCGCAGAACTCCTGCTTCAAGAATATGAAGTAGATAAAGACGCTGCCCTTGCCGACTCCCAGCAACTGGTGGAAGAATGGAAAGAATGCGGAATCATTGAAAAACGAAAAATCAGATAAATCATAAAAATGAAAGAACTGACGTTGAAATACGGGTGCAACCCGAATCAGAAGCCTTCAAGAATCTTCATGGAGGAAGGCGAACTCCCCGTGGAAGTTTTGGGCGGACGCCCCGGCTACATCAACTTCCTTGACGCCCTCAATGCCTGGCAGTTGGTGCGCGAACTGAAGAAAGCCACCGGGCTGGCTGCCGCCGCTTCCTTCAAACATGTCTCTCCCGCCGGTGCTGCCGTCGGAATACCCATGAGCGACACGCTGAAGAAAATCTGCTTCGTTGATGACATTCCCCTCCCGCTTTCTCCCATCGCCACTGCCTACGCTCGTGCTCGCGGTGCAGACCGCATGTCCTCCTACGGTGACTTCATCGCCCTCAGCGACGTGTGCGACGAGGTGACTGCCCTCATCATCAAGCGCGAAGTCAGCGACGGTGTGATTGCTCCGAGCTATACTCCTGAAGCTCTCGAAATTCTGAAAGCCAAACGCAAAGGCACCTACGTCATTCTGAAGATGGACACGGACTATGTGCCCGCACCCATTGAACGCAAACAGGTCTTTGGCGTCACCTTTGAACAAGGCAGAAACGAAATTGACCTCGCCACCGACGAACTCTTCAGCCAGATTCCCACCGCCAACAAGAACTTCACGCCCGAAGCACGCCGTGACCTGATGGTGGCAATGATTACGTTGAAATACACGCAATCCAACTCCGTTTGCTACGTCAAGGAAGGTCAAGCCATCGGCATCGGTGCGGGACAGCAGAGCCGCATCCACTGCACCCGTCTTGCCGGCGACAAGGCAGACATCTGGTGGCTGCGTCAGCATCCGAAGGTGATGAACCTCCCCTGGGTGGAGAAGATTCGCCGCGCCGACCGCGACAACACAATTGACATCTACATTTCCGAAGACCACGACGACGTCCTCGCCGATGGTGCTTGGCAGCAGTTCTTCACGGAGAAGCCCGAAGTGCTGACCCGCGAAGAGAAGAAAGAATGGATTGCCAAGAACACAGGCGTGGCACTCGGTTCCGATGCCTTCTTCCCCTTCGGCGACAACATCGAACGTGCCCACCGCAGCGGTGTGGAGTTCGTCGCACAAGCCGGAGGCAGCGTACGTGACGACCATGTGATTGCCACTTGTGACAAGTACGGCATTGCCATGGCTTTCACCGGCATCCGTCTCTTCCACCACTAATCAGACCCACTATGACTGAGAATCGCAAAGCATCAGACGATGAAATCATGCAGGCAATGATGGGCGGCATCAAGTTCAGTGGAAGCAAAATGAACTCACCCGCCAAAACGCAAAAGGTGAAAACCATTGCAAAGAAAAAAGCCTACGTCACCGGCTCCCACGGCTCTGCTTCAGCCATGAAAAAAGCCAAAATCAGACAACAGAGAGCCAATCGCCACAAAGGAAAAGCCTAATCATCCTTCCTCAGCGACAACATGCTCTCCCTATTCATATAGAATTTATATAATAGAATCGCTATGCTTACCATCAAACAAATCATCGACAATAAGGAAGCCGTCATCAACGGTCTCAAGAAAAAACACTTCGCCAACGCGGAAGCTGTGATTGAACAGGTTCTTGCCATCGACAACAAACGCAAGGAAGCACAAGCTCGTCTCGACAACCTCAACGCACAAATCAACTCTACTTCCAAGAGCATCGGAATGCTCATGAAGCAGGGAAAGAAGGAAGAAGCAGAAGAGGCAAAGAAACAAGTGGCTGCCATCAAAGAAAGTTGCAAAGCCGAGGAAGAGGCAATGAAGACGGCAGAGAACGAACGCCGCGAACTGCTCTACACCATCCCCAACATCCCCTACGACCTCGTGCCCGAAGGAACCGGCGCAGAGGATAATCTCGTGGTGAAGACCGGAGGCCACGACACCGTGCTCCCCGAGAATGCCCTGCCTCACTGGGAACTGGCAAAGAAATACAACCTCATCGACTTTGACCTCGGTGTGAAAATCTCCGGCGCCGGTTTCCCCGTCTATGTCGGACAAGGAGCACGTCTGCAACGCGCCCTCATCAACTTCTTCCTCGATGAAGCACGCGCCGCCGGCTACACCGAAATCATGCCGCCCACGGTGGTGAACCAAGCCTCCGGCTACGGCACCGGTCAGTTGCCCGACAAGGAAGGTCAGATGTATCACTGCGAACTCGACGACCTCTACCTCATCCCCACTGCCGAGGTGCCCGTGACGAACATCTACCGCGATGTCATTCTCACCGAAAACGAGTTGCCCATCAAGAACTGCGCCTACACGCAGTGCTTCCGTCGCGAAGCCGGCAGCTATGGCAAGGACGTGCGCGGTCTGAATCGTCTGCACGAGTTCTCCAAGATTGAGATTGTCAGAATCGACACGCCGGAGCACTCTCAGGAGTCTCACCAGGAAATGCTCGACCACGTGGAAGGCTTGTTGAAGAAGTTGGAACTCCCTTACCGCATTCTCCGTCTCTGCGGCGGCGACATGAGTTTCACTGCCGCCATCTGCTATGACTTTGAGGTATATAGCGAAGCCCAAAAGCGCTGGTTAGAGGTAAGTTCCGTCTCCAACTTCGACACCTATCAGGCAAACCGTCTCCAGTGTCGCTATCGTGGCAACGACAAGAAGATTCGTCTCTGCCACACGCTCAACGGCTCTGCCCTCGCTCTGCCCCGCATCGTGGCTGCCCTGCTGGAAGACTTCCAAACTCCCGACGGCATCCGCATCCCCAAAGCCCTGCAACCCTACATGGGCACTGACATGATTCGCTGACTTGTTTTTCCACTGCGAAGACCATGCCCAGAATCCTTGCCATCGACTACGGGAAAAAACGCACCGGATTGGCGGTGACTGACGTGTGTCAGTTGATTGCCAACGGATTGACCACCGTTGCCACCCACGAACTCTTGGACTATGTCGTGAACTATGTCAGCCGAGAAGACGTGGAGACGGTGGTCATCGGGATGCCCGTGCAAATGAACGGACAACCCTCTGAGAACCAAGCCCGAGTGACGCAGTTCATCAGTCGGCTTGAAGCCAAACTTCCGAAACCCGTGAAAATCGTGCGGTGGGACGAGCGCTTCACTTCCGTCCTTGCCCACCAAGCCATTCTTCAAAGCGGAGTGCCCAAGATGCGTCGGCAAAAAGACAAAGGACTGGTCGATGAAATCAGTGCCTGCATCATCCTTCAATCTTACATGGACAGCAAACAATTCGGAACGCCCGGATTGTGAGGGACATAGACATCGTACAAAAGAAATATGATTTTACCAATTTATACCTACGGCATGCCCGTTCTCCGCAAGAAGGCGGAGGACATCACTCCCGACTTTCCCAATCTCAAGGAGTTGATTGGCGACATGTTTGAGACCATGTACCACAGTGACGGTGTCGGACTCGCCGCACCGCAAATCGGCAAGGCGATTCGAGTGGTTGTCATCACGCTTGACGTGCTGAAAGACGACTATCCCGAATATGCCAATTTCAACCGTGCCTACATCAACCCCCATATTTTGGAATATGACGATTCGGAAACCACCGTTTCCGAAGAGGGTTGCTTGAGTCTGCCCGGCATCCACGAACCCGTGCGTCGTCCCACCCGCATCAAAGTCAGCTATTTTGACGAAGACTTCAATCCCCACGAAGAGTGGGTGGAAGGTTATCTCGCCCGGGTGATGCAACACGAGTTTGACCACCTCGAAGGCAAACTCTTCATTGACCGCATCTCTCCGCTGCGCAAACAAATGTCGCGCAACAAAACTTCCAACCTGCTGAAAGGAAAGTTCCGCTGCGCCTACAAAGTGAAGAGTCCGAAATAAGACTCTTCACCTCACTCACACAAAAATTAATCGTTGGACAAGAGATGATGCGAAACAGCCGGTTGCTATGTCTGCTGCTTTGGACTGCTTGTGCTTTCATTGCCCTCCCGGCGAAAGCACAGGTGAATGCTGATGCAGCCGTCCGCATGGGCAGAAATGCGCTCAGTGCGGACGACTACATTGCCGCTGTTCGCTACTTCAACCAAGCCATCGACGCCAAACCCTTTCTCGCTGCACCTTATTATTACAGGGCCTACGCCAAATTCACGCTCGAAGACTTTGTCGGCGCAGAAAAAGACTGCAATCTCAGCATTGAACGTAACCCCTTCATTGCGGATGTCTATCGTCTCCGCGCCATCTGCCGAATTCACAACGAGAACTATGAGGGCGCGGTCAGTGACTATGTTCGCGTGATTGCAGAAGAGCCGACCGACCAAGGCGTGCGCTACAATCAGGCACTTTGTTTTCTTCAACTCAAACGCTATGAGCAGGCAGACTCCGCCCTGCAAACCTTGATGACGCCTCCCGAAGTCTATGTCAGAGCGTTTTCCGCTTCTGCACAGTCTCGTCTTGAACAAAAAGACACTGCGGGCGCCATCATTTTCGTGGACAAATGGCTGACCTATACGCCCAAAGACCACGATGCACTTTCCTTCAAAGCACGTCATCTCTTCAACAAAGAAGACTACGCCGCAGCGGATTCTTTCGCCACACTTGCCATTCAACAACAACCCGAAGACTACAGTTCTCACCTTCTGCGGGCAGCAATTCGACATGCCTTGGGACGCTTCGGAGATGCCACGAAAGACTATGACGAGGTCATTCGCCTCTGTCCCGAGCATTTTGTGGCACACTACAATCGCGGTCTGCTCCGCTCCTTCACCGGCGACCTGAACCGCGCCATCGACGACTTTGACTTTGTCTTGGAAAAAGAACCGGAGAACGTTCTGGCGAGATATAATCGTGCCGAACTCCGCGCTGCCGTCGGAAACTATCACGGTGCCATCAAGGACTATTCTGCCCTGCTGAAAGCCTATCCCGACTTTCTCTACGGCTATCAGCAACGTGCCCTCTGCCGTAGGAAGATTGGCGACATCAGAGGCGCACAAAACGACGAGACTGTCATTGCTCGCTTTGAACTCGACATGGCATTCGGAAAAAAACGCTCCACTCAGAAACGGGAAGTGCCCAGAGGCTCAGCCCATGAGTTAGACAACTACAAAGCCCCCGTTGAAGAGAAGGAAGACACCGTCAGAAACATCTTCGGCACACTCTATGGCAAGGTGCAGAACGTCAAGGTGAACGACCGCCTCCTCCCCATGTTCTCCCTCGCCTTCCGCAACGCCGTCACCGGAAACACCACGGGCTGGGCATACCTCCCCGAAGTGGAGAAACTCGCCAAACAAATTGCCACAAAGACCTCCGTGCGACGCCTCTCCCTCGCCACCTCCGCCACAGACTCCACACTGACCGTGCGGAAAGCGCCCGATTTCAAGGCATCGCCGGACTCCGTCCAAAATCTCGTTCTGCAATCGGTGGTTGCTGTGGAGCATTATGACTTTGACACCGCGCTCGAACAAAGTCGCAAAGCACACGCTGCCGCCCCCGAAGCCCTGCTGCCCTTGTTGCAATACACCCACACGCTCTTCCTCGTCTCACGCAGTTCCGCCTCCGAAGGAACAAGTGGCGAGAAGAGTGCTGCGCCACGCAACCAGCAGTTGCAACTCTGCCAGAATCTGCTGCGAAATGCCTGCCGCACCCACCCCGGCAATGCCACCCTCCTCTACAATCTGGGCTGTGCGCTTGCAGCAGGCAATGCCACTAAAGAGGCAATGGAATGCTTCAGCAAAGCCATCGAAAAAGACCCCGATTTGGCGGAGGCTTACTATAACCGCGGACTGCTCCGCCTCCAAAGCGGCGACCGCACCGGTGCCGGCGAGGACTTCAGTCGTGCCGGACAACTCGGCATCCGTCAAGCCTACTCTCAAATGAAACTCATGAAGTCCCACTGATTCCTTTTTTACACGGCAACTTAGACAACAAGGGACAACCTCGGGTCACTGAGGAAGCCCTATGTCAATTGGAAAAACAAAAACAGAAATCTACCCCTTGCGCTTGATGCAAAATTTCTCTTACGAGCCATTGATGCTGTAGCCCTCAGAAACTCTCTGAAGCATGCTCCGAGATTTTCTGACGCCTACAACATCACCCTGTCGGGTTTTGCATCAATCACAAGGCGATAAACAGAAAATAAACTATTACTGTCCGGTAAACTGTCTTAATGAATTGAATACGTTGATGTTTGTGGAGGGCAAGCCCCCCCCTTGATCGGATGGCGAGGGCAGCAGGTCCGATGAGGGAGCGCAAGCGACCGAACTGTTAGCCCAGTCCG
>JBJEAG010000074.1:0-3584 GCA_051868855.1 Alloprevotella sp.
TGCGAAATCCATACTTTTGCCTCGTCACATTTAATTGCTTGCAGCTCATTCTTTCTTTTCTCAATCCCCGTGCGCGGTGCGTAAGCGCCGCGAAAGCCATCGCTTTCTTTACTTTCTTTACTCTCTTTACTCTCTTTCCCCTCTTTCCCCTCTTTACTCTCTTTACTTTCTTTACTTTCTTTACTTTCTTTACTCTCTTTCCCTTTCTATACCTTTCTTTACTCTCTTTCCCTTTCTATACCTTTCTTTACTCTCTTCCCCCTTCTCTCCTTTTCTTGACATTCCCAATCTTCAAACCCTTATATCATTATGAAAAAGAACTACCTCTTTGACGGTCTCGTTCGGCAACTCCTTTGCTTGCTGTTGTTCTTCGGACTCTCCGATGCAGTTCGGGCACAGGAGACGGAAGCCGGACGCGAGGACATCGTCTCCACTTTCACCGGCTTCGGCGAAATGAACTTCGATACCATGCAAATGCCGCTCATCGCTTCGCAAACCACGGCAGAGCAGTCCCGCAACTGGATTGCCAATGAGTTCAAGGTGATGGGCGTGAGCGAGAAAGGCGTTGCGCTGGCGGTCTATGGCATGGAAGATGCACGCTCCATGTCGATGAGTCTTGTCACGGATTTCGTGCCTGCCGGTGTGCCTGCCTGCATCAAGGTGAAAGGTGAGATTGAGGGCACAGACCCTGTCAAGGTTTATGTGCTCGATGCCAACGGCGAAATCCGCGACTACGCCACCTTCACGGAAACTCGTCAGGACGAACTTGCCATCAACATTGACTACAGTGCCATGGATGCCTCGTTCTTCAACCGTCCCGTCACGCTCCACATTGGTCACACCGGCGATGAACCCGAGAACCACACGGTTTTCCACCTTGCCGAAGTGAAGTTGGAAATGCACCCGCTGTGGTATGGCTATGTGCTGAACGGCGTCCGCATCACCAACGTGAACAAAGATAACATCGTCACGTCGGGCGACCTCTCCGGTCGGGCAAGTTATGTTCCCGAAACCAACACCCTGACGTTCGACAACTATCGCACGCTCGGCACGGGCGGCAAGTCCGGACTCTCATTCGAAGGCGACCCCTCCGCCATTTCTCCCTTGACGGTGGAACTCATCGGCGAAAGCGTGTTGGATTCGATGATGTATGGTTTGGCCTATATTGGCGAAGCCACCTTCCACGCAGCCGATGAAAATGCTTCGCTGACGGTGAATTCGGAGGTGGAGAGTCTGCTCAACCAGGCTCCCGTCACGATTGACCACTGCCGCCTTGTGTTGAAAAATCTGATGAACACGCCGGGCTTTGAATGGCCCTGCTCCACGATTAGCACCCACAGCACCATCGCCGTGCAGAACCGCGCCACGTTGGAGAGCCATAACGGCATGGTGCGCTTCCAACAGCCCGACCTCTTCATTTTGGGCGACGGCATTGCCGTCCTTTCTCCCCAAGACATGGTGGCGAAGGAATTGGAATACAGTGGTTATATGTTCTACGTCGATACCGTGGCAGTCATGGACCTCATCGTCGGTCCTGTGGCTGAAGAGCCCGTGAAACCTACGCCGGAACTCAGCTTCCTCATCGACCGTCTGACCTACACCCTGGGCAGCGAACAGGATGTCCTGCTGACCGACAGTATTTCCTATAACGGCACGGCGCCGCTCCGTTTCACCTCCGACAACGAAGCCATCGTCACCGTTGATGCTTCGGGACGTCCGACCTTCCTCAGTGTCGGCGAGACCTACATCCGCGTGTTTGCTGATGAGAACGACGACTTCAAGGCAGCCACCGACTCCCTCCCCGTCCTCGTCCTGCCCGCTCCCGTGGTCATCAAAGAGACACCGCAACTCTACTTCCTCGCCGACAGCATCAGCATCCGTCATCACGGCTCACCCGTGGACTGCACGGAAGAACTGACAGCCTACTACAACGGCGACGCCGCCTTGCGCTATGTTTCCGATGCGCCCGAGGTGGTTGCCGTGACGCAACTCGAAAGCGGTGCTTTCACCTTCTCCGCGCTGGCTCCGGGCGAGGCAACCGTTCGTGTGATTGCTGACGAGACTGAAAACTTCCTCGCAGCAGCCGACACCATCTTGGTGACGGTGCTGAGCGACGCCGACTTTCACACCCCCGAACTTTCCTTCGGTCGCGACACGCTGGTGGTCTATCACTACGGCACTCCGCTCGAAATCACCTCCGTCGTGAACTCCATCCTGACTTTCGACGGCACTGCTCCGTTGCAGTTCGTCTCCACCAACATGGGTGCAGTCGAGGTTTCCGGCACTGCCGCCACGGCAATGTCGCCGGGCGAGACCACGCTCATTGCGCTGTGCGAAGCGACCGATTCGACGAATGCTGTTTCTGACTCCTTATATATTATAGTAAAAGAATACGTTGAACCCGTCGTGACTCCCGTCGAGGACACTGTGTTCAGTTTCTCCGACCTCACTTCGAGCGAGACGGACAACGTGACCAACACAACCGTGAATGGGCTCTATCTCATGGTGGATGCGGAGCAGGGAACCGGACACTATGACGCCGACGAACAATGTCTCGTGCTGAATCAGACGATTTCGGAAGAACAAATGGCTGACGTGGCACAGGCAACGCCGGGCGACGTGACTGTGACGAGCCAATTCACGGGCATCATTGTCCAACTCAAAGCCGGCGTGGGCGCACTCAAAGTGAATGCCCGCACCTTGGGACAGGCGCAACTCGCCGTTCAAATCGGCGAGGCTGAACCCTCCCTCTTCACTCTTGACGAGCGTGGCGAAGCAGTGGCATACTATGACGTTGAGGCTGACACTTACGCCTACATCTACGCCGTTGCTCCCGTCGTGGCTGCCGCTCCCGCCCGCCTTGTCATGCAGGACGAAGTGGTTCCTGCCGAAGAAAATGCCGTTCGCATCTACTCCGTTGCCGTGAAGAAGGGTGAAACGACTGGCATTTCCGATGCCATTGCCGACGACGCTGCTGCTTCCGCCGCCTACGACCTCCTCGGTCGTCGCGTCAAGGGCAACCTCCGCCGCGGCATCTACGTCATCGACGGCAGGAAGGTGATGAAATGAGGTCCGCCTCAAGCCTCCTTTCTCAACGCCTCCCCAAAAGAGGGAAGAACAATTTTCCAAACATGGGGAAATGATGTTTCGTTCCATGAGGCAGTGTCCTCAGAAGTGAACAAAATGTTTTCCGGTGCAGACTGTTTCCGAACAGTTTGCGCCGGATTGTTTGCGGGAGATGGGGCAGGGGAGACGGATTATAAAAAAAGGAAGACCCTTTGTGAGTCTTCCTTGTGAAGTAATTCCGGAGCGGAAAGGACAGGATTCGAACCTGCGAACCAGTTTTGCCGGTTACACGCTTTCCAGGCGTGCCTCTTCAACCACTCGAGCACCTTTCCGGAGGCGCTTTCGTTTTGAAAGCGGTGCAAAGGTAAGCAAAAAGGAGGATAAGTTCCAAACATTCCTCGTGTTTTTTTGCTTGAGGCGGCTTGACCGTCCTCAATTATCTCTTTTCTATTGCAGTCCGGTAAACGATAATAAGGGTCTGAGTTCGTTGATGCTTGTGGCGACTAAGGTCCTTTGTT
>JBJEAG010000075.1:0-3576 GCA_051868855.1 Alloprevotella sp.
AGTCCCTTTAGAAGACTTGCACTAAACGTAGGTTCGATAATGGTTTCTCCTACGGAATAGTTCTTTATGCTGCTTTCCATCGTGCTTTCGAGCGCAATGACGGGGTGGCGACCTGCATTGATTTCTTTCTCAACCTCGTCTGCTATTGCATCTACCTTTAATGCAAGCATGAGTTGTTTGGTGTAATTGTAAGTCTTGCTGGCGAAAGGAACATTATCAACGCCCATCTTGTCGGTGCCACGCTTAACTCCTGCACTCTCTGCCATGATGGCAATATTTTCACTTAGCAAATCAATCATCGGTTTCACATAGACCTCTTGGAATTTGATGATGGCATTGAATGCAGTAATGGTTTTGTCGTAATTATCCCTCGCCTTCCTTACGGTCTCAGAATCGTCAATGATTTTCCAATCTGTACGCACATCACTCATGTCGCGCTCGCGGCGCACCATCTGACCTGCATTTGTGAGTTCACGGCTCATAATCTCCTGCAGGGTGACACCGCCTCTCTCTATGATTTCAATCAACTTGGAGGGTTCAACGTTGGCTTTGCTCATGGCGGTTCTGATGGCGTATAGTGGCATTGTGTCGGGACGCTTTGCAAATGTGGCACTTGCAAAGGTTGCGGCTTTTGCACTCCTCAGAATGCTTTGCAGGAAAATACCCGTGTTGCTGGTTCCGGCTGCCGTGTGGCTCTCGTCTAAGAAGAGGAAGTTGCCATTGGCAATGGCTCGCAGGAAGGTGGCTTTTGGAGTGGGTTTACCATCGCTCTTGCTTTTCTTCACGCGTATTCCTTTTTTCTTTGCTGCCTCCTTGAACTCATTTTGGCTGATTTCATCACCTGTGTTCACCTGTGAATAGGTAAGCACAGCAAAATCATATACATCTGGCAACTTTCCTGTGGCGAACACCTTTGATTGCTCTTTTTGAGACATTGGCTTGTGTACGGTGTTACCTTTACTATCAACCATTGCTCCGTCAGAGTTGAAGATAAACGGAACAAGGTCTCCACTTCCAACATCTACCAAGTCTCGGTAAATATCTGAGAATAGGTCTGCTTTTTGTGTGATAAATACAGGTTTCTCTCCTCGTTGTACTGCCCATCGGATAAGTGCTGCCATCTGACGACCTTTTCCAACACCTGTTTGGTCTCCAATGATAAGCGACTGACCATGATTCATTTGGTAGATAGCCATGGCAACACTGTCAATCTGCTCGGCTGCAAGAGCGTTATGCGTGTCTTCAACGCTGTCATAGCCGAGTTCTTTGGTCACAAATTGTTCAATGCTACCATGCTCGTCCTCTATTCTTGTGAGCATATTGTCCATAGCCTCAACCATGGCGGATGGGGCAACACTATTCAACGAGTATGCAGTGTTGTGGGGTATATATGCACTTTTCGAATCGGTAAGTGCTCGTTTTTTAGTTTCTGCCTGTGCAGTGGTGGCTAATCCCACTCCGTTCGCGGAAACTCCCACATCTGCCATTCCTCGAACGACAGGTTCTGAAATTCCTCGGCTTCCTCCGCCGTTATTTCCTTCAGTTCTTCTCCCGGACGAACCATTTCCATTATTCGTTCGATGTTCTCCTCGAAGAACCACCTTGCGTTCTTCCGAAGTTGTTGCAGGTCTGTCTCCTCGTCCTCGTTCAAGTCTATCTCCATCATTCTTTGGATGTTGTTCACTATGTCGCTCTCCGTCAGTTGTCCGGGATGGTTGGTCAGAGAGAGGTAGGAGTTCCCCTTGCTGGCTACGTAGAATTTCTGTTCCATTTGTTTTTTCTGCTGAATTGGTTATTTCTTCAATGATGTTGTATAAGTCATCGAAACTCTCTGCCCTGCGAACGGATTTACTCTTGACAGGAGGGAACACGGCGCTCTGTGCGCGTTCTTCCTCGCTGCGCCTGCCGTCAATGAGTATCATGCGTGTGGGGAATGTGGTTCCCTGCTTGGCGTAGAGACTTCCGTCCATATCAACCACGGCTTTCACGTTGTAGTGGTCGTAGAGGTAGGTGAAGAACGGCTTCATACTCTTGATACCTCCATTGGAAGCATACTCCATGTTTCCGCCGATGATGATGGCTGCACGTCCGTCATCTTTCATGCTTGAAAGTGCATTGAGCGCAATCTGTGGGTCAAGTCCGCCTATCATCTTTCCGTCGTATGATGCGGCTTCTTGCTTTCCAAACGGAGGATTGCTGATGATGACATCATACTTCCTGCCTCCTGCAAACGGATTGGTGGCATCCTGCTTCGTCACCTCTGAAAATCCTTGTTCGCGAAGGTTGGAAAGTCTGGTCTCGTCAAGTTCGTTAGCATGAACCTGTCCGGATGGCACTGCGAATACAAGCATTCCGTTTCCTGCAGTTGGTTCAAGAACGAGTCCTCCGTCCTTTCCGTGCATGGCGAAGCGGGCAGCGTTCCACGCCATAGGCAGAGGAGTGGAGTACTGTTGCATCTTGATTCGGTTGCTGCTTCTGGCTGAAATGGTTGGCTGCAGTTCGTAGAGTTTGCAAATAAGGTCGTAGGATTCCTTACTCAAACTACCTGCACGCTCGGTCACTTCTCGCGCTGCCCGAACAAGTCCGTCTTCCACAAGTTCCTGCAACAGAATGTCGGTGCGTCCGTCATTGTCAACTTCCATGCCCAACTCCTTGGCACGCTTGCGAATGTCCAAGATGCTGCGATACGGCTTCGTGCCATTACTGAGCGAAGCGAGCATGTCATTCTTGACAGTGTCTGCAAATATACGTTGAATGTCCGAATTGGGAGCATCATTTGTTTCAACACTCGTTACGGAATCTTCATCCAACAATCCTGCAAAGAGGTCTCCAACGAACCGTCCCTGCTGCGATTTGCCTGACTTCTTATTTTTTTCAGAATCACCTTTTGATTTTTCTCGCTTCGCTTGATGCTCCTTGGCTATGCGTTCTGCTTGCTGAAAAATGTCCTCTTTAGGCAGCCATTCTCCACACAAGTTTCTGATTCCATTGACCATCCGTGAAATTGTCACGTCAGTCGGGAAGAAATCGTTGGAAGTAAGATAGTCTGTGCCACCATCCGGACGTTTTCGCTCCAATCTGTACATGATGCCGACGAGTTCCAAGTCATCTTTGTTCGACAACGGTCTTCTGTTCAACGCCATGTCGGCAGGGTTGAGAGAGAAGCACATATACAACTCAACGCCATTTTCTCTGTTCAGAGGAATTCGCAAACTAACCTCGCCTCCGGCAGGGGCGATGTTGGATGTGACATTCTTTACTTTCTTCCCTTTTGAGTTGAAAAGTGAGGTGTCTTTGATGCCGAGTGCTTTTGTCAGTGTCTTGAATAACTGATTTACGTTCTTGACGGCTTTCTTCTCGGCATTGCGCATGTATCCGAACGCTTCGTTGAAATCTGCTTCCACATGTTCTGCCTCATAATATCCGAGCAATGCAAGTTGTTCGTTAACATCTTGCATGGCATCGTCTATCTTCCTTCCGAGGTCATTCACTTCGCGTTCATTTCTTGCAGACGGGAGTTTACTTTCAACTTCTCTTGCAACAGCCTCTGCTTGGCTTGCAACAGCCTCTGTATTT
>JBJEAG010000076.1:0-3575 GCA_051868855.1 Alloprevotella sp.
TTGAGACTTTATTTATATATTTATTTATATATTCAATACAATCAACAATTTCTATTTTATAAACAATGAAAGATACTAAAAGAGTTTACACTTTCGGTAACGGCAAAGCAGAAGGCCGTGCTGATATGAGGAATGAACTTGGTGGTAAAGGCGCCAACTTGGCAGAAATGAACCTTATTGGTGTGCCTGTGCCTCCCGGTTTTACCATCACCACTGACGTTTGTAACGAATACTACGAAATCGGTAAAGAAAAAGTGGTTGCTCTCTTGAAAGATGAGGTTGAAAAGAGCCTTCATCTCGTTGAAGAGTTGATGAACAGCAAGTTCGGTGATGTGGAAAATCCTCTTCTCCTCTCTGTTCGCTCCGGTGCTCGTGCTTCCATGCCCGGCATGATGGACACCATCTTGAACCTCGGTTTGAACGATGAGGTTGTGGAAGGACTTGCCAAGAAAACTGGCAATCCTCGTTTTGCTTACGATGCTTATCGTCGCTTCGTGCAGATGTATGGTGACGTCGTTCTCGGCATGAAACCCGTCAACAAAGACGATGAAGACCCCTTCGAATCCATCATCAAGGAAGTCAAGAAAGCAAAAGGTGTCACCCTCGACAACGAACTTGACACCGAAGACCTCAAAGAACTTGTCGTTCGCTTCAAGACAGCCATCGTGGGTCAGACCGGAAAAGAATTCCCGACCGATCCCGTTGAACAACTTTGGGGTGCCATCTGTGCCGTGTTCGATTCTTGGATGAACGAACGCGCCATCCTCTATCGCAAGATGGAAGGAATCCCCGCAGAGTGGGGTACTGCCGTAACTGTCATGGCAATGGTATTCGGTAATATGGGCAACACCTCCGCAACCGGTGTTTGCTTCAGCCGTGACGCTGCTACCGGCGAAGACATCTTTAACGGTGAATGGCTCGTGAATGCTCAAGGTGAAGACGTCGTTGCCGGCATCCGCACTCCGCAGCAAATCACTCTCGAAGGCTCACGTCGCTGGGCTCAACTTCAGGGCATCTCCGAAGAAGACCGCAAGACGAAATATCCTTCCATGGAAGAATCCATGCCTGAAATCTATCGTCAGCTCGATGCCATCCAAACCAAATTGGAAGAACACTATCACGACATGCAGGACATGGAGTTCACTGTTCAGGAAGGTAAACTGTGGTTCCTCCAGACTCGTAACGGTAAGCGCACCGGCGCAGCCATGGTGAAGATTGCCATGGATTTGCTCCGTCAGGGCATGATTGACGAAAAGACCGCCATCCAGCGCTGCGAACCCCAGAAACTTGACGAACTCCTTCACCCCGTCTTCAGCAAAGAGGCTCTTGCCAAGGCTGAAGAACTCACTCGCGGTCTCCCCGCCAGCCCGGGTGCTGCTTGCGGTCAAATCGTCTTCTTCGCTGACGATGCTGCAAAATGGCACGAAGACGGACACAAAGTTGTTATGGTCCGCATCGAAACCTCTCCCGAAGACCTTGCAGGTATGGCAGTGGCTGAAGGCATCCTCACCGCTCGCGGTGGTATGACCAGCCACGCTGCTGTGGTGGCTCGCGGTATGGGTAAGTGCTGTGTCAGCGGTGCAGGTGCCATCAACGTGGACTACAAGAATAAGACCGTTGAAATCGACGGCACTGTGCTCCATGAGGGTGACTTCATCTCTCTGAATGGTACGAACGGACGTGTCTATAAAGGCGCTATCAAGACTCAGGCAGCTGAACTCTCCGGAGATTTCGCCGCTTTGATGGATCTCTGCGCAAAATACACTCACCTGCAAGTTCGCACCAACGCCGACACTCCCCACGATGCTGAAGTGGCTCGCAAGTTTGGTGCAGTCGGCATCGGTCTCTGCCGCACAGAACACATGTTCTTCGACAACGAGAAAATTGTTGCCATGCGCGAAATGATTCTTGCTCCCGACGTTGAAGGTCGCAAGAAAGCACTCGCAAAATTGTTGCCCTATCAGAAAGAAGACTTCAAGGGAATCTTCCGTGCCATGAACGGCTATCCTGTGAACGTTCGTCTCCTTGATCCCCCTCTCCACGAGTTCGTTCCCCACGATGCAAAGGGACAGGAAGAAATGGCAAAAGCAATGGGCGTGACCGTAGAATATATCCACCAGCGTGTGGAAAGCCTTTGCGAACACAACCCGATGCTCGGTCACCGTGGCTGCCGTCTCGGCAACACCTATCCTGAAATCACTCAGATGCAGACTCGCGCCATCCTTTCTGCAGCCATCGAACTGAAGAAAGAAGGCCTCGACCCGCATCCCGAGATTATGGTGCCCCTCACCGGTATTCTCTACGAGTTTGAAGCTCAGGAGAAAGTCATCCGTGACGAAGCCGCTCGCCTCTTCGCAGAAGAAGGTGTGGAAATCCCCTTCAAGGTTGGTACGATGATTGAAATCCCGCGTGCAGCCCTCACTGCTGACCGCATTGCTTCTCGTGCAGAATACTTCAGCTTCGGTACGAATGACCTCACTCAGATGACCTTCGGTTACTCTCGTGATGACATCGCCAGCTTCTTGCCCGTATATCTTGAGAAGAAGATTTTGAAGGTTGACCCCTTCCAAGTTCTCGACCAGAATGGTGTTGGTCAGCTTGTGAACATGGCTGTTCAGAAGGGTCGCTCCGTTCGTCCCGAACTCAAGTGTGGCATCTGTGGCGAGCATGGTGGTGAACCCTCCAGCGTGAAGTTCTGCCACAAAGTCGGTTTGAACTATGTCAGCTGCTCACCGTTCCGTGTGCCCATCGCTCGTCTCGCCGCCGCGCAGGCCGCCGTCGAAGAATAATCGAAAGGTGCTAAAAGTTAGCTATATAAAGGGCAAGTATCTGGGAAACAGGTACTTGCTCTTAATTTTTTTGTCTATGTTCTGCATATTCCAAATGCAGAATATGCAGAATAAGAACGTTTTCGACAAGCCAAAAGACCCATGATGCTTGCATCAATGGGCTTGGCGATAAAACGAAGGCGAAGCCAAAATCAGGGCTTTACATATCATGAGTCAAAGCATGTGGATAAAGAGGATAAGTCATTTGAAAGAATATCTTTGTTATTCAAGTTTCGCCAACAAAGTTAACTATCAATAGATTAATTAGTGGATATTAAAAAGAATATGTCACGACCAGCCTGGAAGGCTGTCCGTTGTTAACATACTTTATTACTTGCGAAAGCTGAATACTTTTCTATGTTTGAGCCCTGTATTCTCACAGCTTACACTCACTTCTTTCTTAAACCCTAATCAGTCATTAGACCGCAAAAGTTGTTTTTTGAGAATGTTTTATTTACTTTTCACATCATTTTCGCCTCTCTGTGCACCATCTTGCTTCCCGCTTCATCTCGACATAGCCCGCTGTGCCTTCGGTGAAGCGGTTGCAATCTGGCAGACAGATATACGAAACTGACAGAACCCTAATGACAGATTTGGGTTAAACAGCTGGGTGAAATGCCTGGAATATTGTAATCCCAGCCGGCAGGCAACTTCGCTGACGCCCTTGTCCGCAGGAATAAGCTGCGTCTTGGATTTAGCTGCTTTACAAATGTCTGATTTGCATGGCAGCCCCTTCATTCAACAAGG
>JBJEAG010000077.1:0-3572 GCA_051868855.1 Alloprevotella sp.
AAGTGATGATTGCGAGTAGGGACGCGATTCATCGCGTCCGCCCTGCACGTGGCTAACGATGTAAACTTTCCTGCACGCGTTCGGCAACGCAGCGGTGGCGGTGTGCAGTGGGACACTGCACCTCCTATTCTGCCGTCCTCGCCGTTCGCCCTGCACGTGGCACGCGTTCGGCAACGCAGCGGGGGCTGTGTGCAGTGGGACACTGCACCTCCTATTCTGTCGTCCTCGCCGTTCGCCCTGCACGTGGCACGCGGTCGGTAATGAAACGGGGGCGGTGTGCAGTGGGACACTGCACCTCCTATAAGGACGTAATAAACTTCCTATATATGCGTCAAAACTGTTGGGAATCAATCCTTCTTTTCCTCTTCCAAACGGCGCATCATGCGGAAGGCGCGGCGCGCAATGAAAAAACAAACGACAAACGACAGCACGTCGCTGACCGCCTGACACATCTCCAGACCCGTCAGTCCCCAACAACGCGGCAGCCACAAAACCAACGGGATGAAAAACAAACCGCTCCGCGCCGCCGCCGCAAAGTTCGCTTCGAGCGGACGCCGAATCGTTTGCATCATCATGTTCGTCAGTCCGATGGTCGGCAACAACACGAACGACGTCATTTGCCAACGCAACGCCGCAGCGCCGACTGCCACCACCTCCGCTTCGTCGCGGAAGAACGAAACAATCTCCGGCGCGAACCACATGCCCGCCACGGCACACACCAGCAGGAACAAACTGCCCGTCTTGACGCAAAAGAAAAAGCCCTCGCGCACACGGTCGTAGCGGCGTGCACCATAGCAGAAACCACATAGCGGCTGGAAACCCTGCCCCAAACCAATGGTGGCAGCAAAGACAAAGTAGCAACTGCGGGAGACGATGCTCATGCCCGCAATCGCACTGTCGCCGAAACGCGCTGCCGCGAGGTTCAGCGCGATGACCGAGAGACCCGTCAGTCCCTGGCGCATGAGCGACGGCGTTCCGCCGAAAATAATCTCTTTCATCAGTGCGGGACGAAAAGAAACCCGACTCAGACGAATGCGAATCCCGCCGCCTTTGCGCGTCATGCGGAGCAGGACAACGAACCCGACGAACTGGCTGACGACCGTTGCCCACGCTGCCCCTTGGATTCCCATGTCGAGGACGAAGATGAAGAGTGGGTCGAGCAAAACGTTGAGAAGTGCGCCCGAAAGAATGCCAAACATCGCGAATCCGGCGTTGCCTTGAAAGCGCATTTGATTGTTCAGCGTCAGTGAAGCGGTCATGAACGGCGCTCCCCAAAGTGCGATGCCGAGATAAGCCTCCGTGTAGGGCAGAATGGTTGCCGTGCTTCCCAAAGCAAGACTCAGGTCCGTCGTGAAGAAACATGAGAGCAACGCCACGAGCGCTCCCGCGGTCAGACTGTAGGCAAAGCCCGTCGCAGCCATCACCTGCGCCTCCGCAGTCTGCTTCGCGCCCAGTTTTCGGGAGACATAGTTTCCCGAACCGTGCCCAAAAAAGAAACCGAGCGCCTGCACCATGCTCATGATGGAAAAGACGATGCCCACCGCCGCCGTTGCCTGCGTGTTGATTTGGCTGACGAAAAAAGTGTCTGCCAAGTTGTAGAGCGCAGTGACCAACATCGAAATGATGGTCGGCACAGCCATGGTGAGCACCACCCGATGCACGGGCGCTTCAGTCAAGAAAAGATAGTTGTCGCGGGAAGTGTGCATGAGCAAAAGGAGAGATGGGCGTTCACGCCCAAAATCCCTGCAAAGTTACGTCGAAACTCGTTCGCTGCGGACAAAGAAACGGAGAAAATTGGGGCAGGGGAGGGGGACAGAACCTAATAATCCATAAAAAAATCTCCGCAAGCGGCTGACGCTCAGCAAAGGTTACCGAAAGGAAACTTGCTTCCCCGAAAGTTCCCTCTTGCGCCGTCGCGCCGCGACTCCTACCTTTGCACCGTTCCACGAAAGCAATTTTCATCATTCCTTCACCACATACAAATTCTTCAAACTCATGAACCAACCTTCTTTGACAAAGTCCGCAGCGGGCTTCAGCATCGCCGAAGTTGGCGAACTCTCCGCCTTCGCGGGCAAAGCATTTTTGAAAGAAATCCTTGGAACGACCTCTCTGGAGTTGTCCTTCGGTTCGCTCAACGGCGGCGAATCCGTCCCCTTCTTCCATCACCACAAACAGAACGAGGAAGTCTATGTCATCATCGCCGGAACGGGCGTCTTCAGTTTGGACGGCGAAGAGACGGAGTTGCGTTCCGGTTCCATTGTCCGAGTTGCGCCGTCCGTCAGCCGCCGTTTGCGCGCCACGGGAAGCAGTCCGCTCGTCTTCGCCTGCATTCAAGCCAAGGCAGGCTCTTTGGAACAGTTCACTGCGACTGACGGCGTCATCGAAGAATGAAAGCGCGGCATCTCAGAAATGAGACGCGCGAAACACAATAAAAAAGCGTTTTCTTCGTAGAATGTAAATGAGGACGCGCCGACGGGCGGTGGCGGACTGTGGTCTCGCTCCTTCCCTCGGCGCGTCCGGTTTGTGTGTTTCCCTCTTCTAAAACAAAAACGCCATGGAATCCCAGAAAAGTCTCGCACTTTCCGAAACGATGTTTCCAGACTGCCCGGTGCGCAACATTTTGTCGCGACTGTGCGACAAATGGTCTTTGTTGCTGCTCCACGAACTGAACGTCCGCGAGCGCCCCATGCGCTTCTCGGAACTGCGGAAGGCTGTGCCCGACATCTCCCCCAAAGTCCTCACCGCCACGTTGCGTAATCTGGAAGCCGACGGTTTCCTCGTGAGAAGCGTCTATGCCGAAGTGCCGCCGCGAACGGACTATTTCCTCACCCCGCGTGCCCACTCCTTCTTGGAGGTCTGCCGCCCGTTGGTGCAGTGGGCGACCCAAAATTTCGCCGCCATCATGAACGACCGGAAGAGGCAGGGCGAGTGACCCGTCGCTTGGCGCAGAAAAGAGGCTGCGTGCCGAAGCGTCGTCCTCTCTCCCCCTCCGTTCCTTTTCCCATTCAAACGGGGGACTGACGTCGCTTTGCACGCAGCCGTTGACAGTTCCGAACTCATGAATCGCAAGCAAGTTCCGTGTTTCAAACATCAACTGCCAACTTTGTTTTGTGGAGACTTGGTTCTTGCCAAGTCGTTTTTCCTTTTTGTCATTTAAGTTTTTGCGTTCGCAAATCCGGTTTCCTTTGCATTTTATTTTTTTCGACAGTTTTCGCCGCTCGCGTCATGCGCCTCCGCCGACGGCGCGGAAGAGAGTGGAGAGTGCTTCGAGCGTGGCATATTCCTCACCCACCATTTCCAACTGCGCCGACAGCAGGTTCTGCCGAGCCAAGAGAACTTGCAAATAGTTCACCTCGGCGAAGCGCATCTGAGCCTTCGTGTCCTCCACAATTTCGCGCAGTTTCAGCGTTTGCGCCGACAGCAGGCGGCATCGTTCCCGTGCCGTCTGGCAGGCGGCGAGAGCGTTGTTCACCTCAGCCCCCGCGTCGAGCACAGTCTGCTTCCAGGCGACGGCAGCCTCCTCCCGTTGCAACTGTGCCACCCGAAGTTCCTTCTTCAGTTCGCCGCGGCGA
>JBJEAG010000078.1:0-3551 GCA_051868855.1 Alloprevotella sp.
ATGCGAAAAATCTTGACAGTGGCATTAACATTTTTAACCTCTCGAAACACGGTCTCCGAGCACAATCCAAACTTTCTACTGAAAAGTTTTTCCTACGTTTTGACTCAATTTTTTGAACCAAAAGAAAATTGAATTTTTTAAAGGAGAAAATTTTCCGAATCCTTGACTTTTTCGCCCAAATCCCAAGAAAAATGCACGAAAAAAGGGAGGAACGCGGCTCCTCCCTAATCTCTACACAAATATACAACAGAAAAACGCGATTTCCAAAAGTGTTAAAACGCGATTTCATGAAATATTTTGACAAAATGTTCCCGTCTCCGAAGTGCGAATGCCTCGTTCGCAGGCCGTTCTTTTGCTTTCGCTGACACGTCATTTTCACTCGGTTTATCGCTAAAAATGAAAATCGTGCGCCTTTTCTTTTTGTCTTGCCCTCACCTTGCACTATCTTTGCAAAGTTTTAGCGAAGATAGGCTGCGGCTCGGCAAAAGTTTCAAGCAAGCTTGCCCCTTCTGCCCTCACCTTGCACTATCTTTGCAAAGTTTTAGCGAAGTTGGGCGGCGGCTCGGCAATGCGTTCCTCCTTCTTCGCACTCCCATATTCCTTCTCGAAAACAAAATAATCACACACATAAATGGAATACAATTTTAGAGAAATCGAAAAGAAATGGCAGGCTAAGTGGGCGGCTGAAAAGACCTATCACGTCGAGCCCGATGCCACGAAAGAGAAGTTCTATGTCTTGAACATGTTCCCTTATCCCTCCGGGGCGGGACTCCATGTCGGACACCCGCTCGGCTACATTGCCTCCGACATCTACGCTCGCTACAAGCGTTTGAAGGGATTTAACGTCCTGAACCCCATGGGTTATGATGCTTACGGTCTTCCTGCCGAGCAGTATGCCATTCAAACGGGACAGCACCCCGCGGTGACGACTGTGAAAAACATTGCGCGCTATCGCGAACAACTGGACAAAATCGGTTTCTCATTTGATTGGGACAGAGAAGTCAGAACCTGCGACCCGCAGTACTACAAGTGGACGCAGTGGGCGTTCCAAAAGATGTTTAATTCTTTCTATTCTAACTCCGAAGCCAAGGCTCTGCCCATCGAAGAACTCGTTCGTCACTTCGAGACCGCGGGAACGCAGGGACTCGACGTCGCACAGAGCGAGGAGTTGAACTTCACCGCCGAAGAGTGGAAAGCCATGTCGGACGTGGAGAAGCAGCAAGTGCTGATGAACTATCGCATCGCTTATCTCGGCGAGACGATGGTGAACTGGTGTCCGCAACTCGGCACGGTGCTGGCGAACGACGAGGTGGTCGATGGCGTCAGCGAGCGCGGCGGTTTCCCCGTGGTTCAGAAAAAGATGAAGCAGTGGTGCTTGCGCGTCTCTGCCTATTCGCAGCGTTTGCTCGACGGACTGGAAACGATTGACTGGACCGACTCGCTGAAGGAGACTCAGCGCAACTGGATTGGACGTTCGGAAGGCACGGAGATGCAGTTTTCGGTGAAAGACTCCGACTTGAAGTTTACGATTTTCACCACCCGCGCCGACACCATCTTCGGCGTTACGTTCATGGTGCTCGCTCCCGAGAGCGAACTCGTCGCTCAACTGACCACCGACGCGCAACGGGCAGAGGTGGAGGCTTATCTTGAAGCCACGAAGAAGCGCACGGAAAGAGAGCGCATCGCTGACCGAAAGGTGAGCGGCGTCTTCAGCGGTTCCTACGCCGTCAATCCCTTCACGGGCGACGCCATTCCCGTCTGGATTAGCGACTATGTCCTTGCGGGCTACGGAACGGGAGCCATCATGGCAGTTCCTGCCCACGACTCTCGCGACTATGCCTTTGCGCGTCACTTCAACCTTCCCATCGTGCCGCTCATCGAGGGAGCCGACGTCAGCGAAGAAAGCTTCGACGCCAAGGAAGGCATCGTCAGCAACTCCCCCGCGGCAGGAAAAGAATCGCTCAAGGGCTTCTCGCTCAACGGACTGACCGTCAAGGAAGCCATTGCCGCCACCAAGAAATTCGTGACGGAAAACGGGCTGGGCAGAGTCAAGGTGAACTATCGCCTTCGCGACGCCATCTTCTCCCGTCAGCGCTACTGGGGCGAGCCGTTCCCCGTATATTATAAAGAAGGTATGCCGCAGATGATTCCCGAGTCTTGCTTGCCGCTCGAGTTGCCGGAAGTCTCTCGTTTCCTCCCGACAGAGACGGGCGAGCCGCCCCTCGGAAATGCCGCGCGTTGGGCATGGGACGAAAAGAATGCTTGTGTCACGGACAACAGTCGCATTGACCACGTCAGCGTCTTCCCGCTTGAACTCTCCACCATGCCGGGTTTTGCCGGCTCGAGTGCCTACTATCTTCGCTACATGGACCCGCGCAACGACGATGCGCTCGTTTCGGAAGAAGCAGTCGGTTATTGGCAAAACGTGGACCTCTACATCGGCGGCTCGGAACACGCAACGGGACACCTCATCTACAGCCGCTTCTGGAACAAGTTCCTCTTCGACCTCGGCATCAGCTGCAAAGAAGAACCGTTCGCAAAACTCGTAAATCAGGGTATGATTCAAGGACGCTCTAACTTTGTCTATCGAGTCAAAGACAGCAACACCTTCGTCAGCCTCGGCTTGAAAGACCAACACGACGTGACGCCCATCCACGTTGATGTGAACATCGTCCACAACGACGTCCTCGACCTCGACGCTTTCAAAAACTGGCGACCGGAATATGCCGACGCCGAGTTCATTTTGGAAGACGGAAAATATGTCTGCGGTTGGGCTGTGGAGAAGATGTCGAAGTCTATGTATAACGTCGTAAACCCCGACTACATCGTTGAAACCTACGGCGCCGACACGCTCCGACTCTATGAAATGTTCCTCGGACCCATCAACCAGAGCAAACCGTGGGATTCCAACGGCATTGACGGTTGCTTCCGCTTCCTGCGCAAGTGTTGGAACCTCTTCTTCGACAAAAACGGCGAGTGGGCAGTCAAGGAAGAACCCGCAACGAAGGAAAATCTCAAGTCGCTCCACAAACTCATCAAGAAGGTGACGGAAGACATCGAAACTTTCTCCTACAACACCGCCATTCCCGCCTTCATGATTGCCACGGGCGAACTCGCGCAACAGAAGTGCACCTCCCGCGAAGTGTTGGAGAAACTCGTCGTGCTCCTCGCTCCCTTTGCTCCCCACGTTGCAGAAGAACTTTGGGAGAAACTCGGTCACGCGACCACCGTCTGCGACGCCGAGTGGCCCGCCTTCGACGAAAGCCACCTAAAAGAAGACAGCGTCACCCTCTCCGTTTCCTTCAACGGAAAGACTCGCTTCACTCTCGACTTCCCTGCCGACGCCTCTGCCGACGCCATCCGCGAAACCGCCCTCGCTTCCGAGCAGGCGCAGAAATATTTGGAAGGAAAGACCGTCGTGAAGGTCATTGTCGTGCCCGGAAGAATTGTGAATATTGTCATTAAGTGAGACTCTCAAAGTCCTTGGCGGTGTGTGATAATAGCCAATCTGCTTCGTTGCTATCGGATTCGGGCTTGGTCATGTACTTCAG
>JBJEAG010000079.1:0-10724 GCA_051868855.1 Alloprevotella sp.
AACGACTCTTTAGAAAAAAGTATCTACTCCTTAGAAACGAGTGACGACTCCCAAGAAAAGAGTGAATTTGATTTTTGTGATTCCTAACAGACACAGGTTTTTGCAGGTGAGCCTTCAATCCGCTTGATTCGTGTTCTAAAAAATCCTTTCATTCCGTCCCATTCTGCGTGAAACTTGTGACTTGAAACCCTACACAATGTATAGTTAGTGTATAGTTTTCGTGCGAACTATACACACTGAAACACTTTGATTTTCATTGCAATGTATAGTTTAGTGTATAGTTTGCATAGTTTTTGTGTGTAGTTTCCTGTGTATAATATGTATAGTTTTTGTGTTATGTAGTGAGATGATTCAGAATCAATCCTTCTCATTCTGCGAACTTCGTGAGAAAAATAATTTCTGAACAATTCGTGCCTGATTCATGACAATTCGTGTTCTAAAGAAGTCAAAGAGTCAAAGGGACAAAGAGTCAAAGGGACAAAGAGTCAAAGGGACAAAGAGTCAAAGAGGACGGCGCGGAATCCGTTTCATCCGTATTATCCGTGTTCAAAAAATAATGAGCGGAAATGAAAAAAATAATGAGGGAGATGGTGCGCGGTTTGCAAAAAAGATGTATCTTTGCACCCGCTTTGGGTAAGCCCTGCTCGTGAGAACCCTAAATTTCCGTAAATGGTTCTTCACGTTGCTGAAGCCTCTTCGAGTCCTTAGAAAGGACAGCGTGCCAACCACCCCAAGATTACGCAACCACAAAGTGCACGCAGTCCCGGTGAGCGGATTTCAGTCTTCAGCGCACGCGGCATCTCAAAGTTTCAAACAAACCATTCAGAAAACATCCAAGCAATGTCAAGAATCTGTCAAATCACAGGAAAGAGAGCGATGAGAGGAAACAACGTTTCCCACTCCAAGCGTCGCACGAAGCGCACCTTCGATGTAAACCTCTTCAGCCGTAAGTTCTACTATGTGGAACAGGACTGCTGGATTAGTCTCCGCATCAGCGCCGCAGGTCTCCGCCTCATCAACAAAGTCGGACTCGATGCAGCCCTCACCTCCGCCGTAGCTAAAGGCTATTGCGATTGGAAAGACATCAAGGTAATCGGATAATCCCCAACAAAAGAAAACCATTCACAACAATATGGCTGGAAAAAAAGCTAAAGGCAATCGAGTGCAGGTCATCCTCGAGTGCACCGAAATGAAAGAGAGCGGACTTCCCGGAACCTCTCGCTACATCACCACCAAAAACCGCAAGAACACTCCCGACCGTCTGGAGTTGAAGAAATATAATCCCATCTTGCGTCGCATGACCATTCACAAAGAAATCAAATAAAAATAACACATTCTAAGTCATGGCAAAGAAAACCGTTGCAACGCTTCAGGAAGGCAAAACCGACGGCCGTTCCTACACCAAAGTCATCAAGATGGTCAAGAGCCCCAAAACCGGTGCTTACGTCTTCGACGAACAAATGGTGCCCAACGAAGCCGTTAAGGACTTCTTCAAGAACTAATTTCCATTAGTTATATAGTGCACATACACCTCGGCAGTTCACGCTGCCGACACGCAGCCACTCGAAAACTCGGGTGGCTGTGTTGCTTTGTTACAGCGAAGTTGCTTCGCAACTGTTTGAGTCGAGTTGTTTTAACGCAGAATAGAGGTTCACGCAGAATGCGCAGAATTTTTTTAGAACACGGATTTGACGGATGAAACGAAGGGAACGGAAAACTTCTACCGGGCAGCAATAGAAAAGAATCTTGCTGTAAGTTCATGATTGTTACAGCCTCAAAACTCTCCCCCTTTGCGGTGGGCGGAGGGGAGAGCTATGAGTACGCCCGGCAGGAGTATTGTCTAACGTGGGGAGCGTATGGTGAAGATGATTCTCGACGTATCTTGACGGAGTAACGATTGTAATAATATACAATACAAAAACACCAAATTTCTACTACATTTTCTTATCTTTGCCACATAATCGGCTTATGCCGTTCCTGCAACTCTGACCGCTCCATACATATAGACGATAATACACAAGAACCCCCTCGTAGTTACAAAGGCTTTGGTTGGTCGCAGTTGCTACGATATACTTTTGATAATTTTCATTAGTTATTATTTAATGGGACTAAATTGCTCTCATGCCTTAACATTCAAGAATATAAATTAATTTCTCATGCGTAATTTATTATTTCTAATTTCTCTGTTTTTACCTTTGGTTGCTGTTAATGCCCAAAATATACAATGGGCAATGTTTGGGATTGACTATCTTGGGGCTGGCCCATTTACAAATGGTATTGCAACGATTGGTAGTCCTTATAGTAAAAAACCAATTATCATAATAAATCGTAAAGGCACAGAGATTGGTCACATAAAAGGTCAGATTATCTACGCAGATAATCTGACTATGATTATTTAAAACAGTCCTATAGATGAAAAATATTTAACAAATTCCAATGGGAAAGTTATCTCCCGTAAATATGATAAAATCATTCCTTGGCAGAATTGTTTTATATTTGAGAAAGATTTTAAATTCGGTATATTAAGTCGTGAAGGCAAAGAGATTGTAAAATGCAATTATAGTATCTACAATGATTTGAATGGTGCATACTTAGAGTTGTGTGGAATCCCCAATATAGTAGTTGATAGTAATGGTAGTATTATAGCAACAGATACAAATCATAACACTTTTGAACTATCAGACAATGTTCCAATAATAGTCTCAAAAGACAATCTCTATGTAAAATTATCTCATAAGACCATGCCACTTAATGGCTGCAAAATAGAATTTAATAATGTCAGTGATTATTATGTTCTTGTCGATGGTCACGGAAATCGATCTTACTATAATTTCGATTGCCAACAAATAGATGCAACAACTTTAATGAAAAGTCGCAATGGAATAAGTATTTCGAAAATAAATAATAAGTATTGTTTTATTTCTTCCGATGGGAAGCAGATAGGTACAAGTTATGATGACGTGCACCCTATGCTTTGGGTTGAAGATATGGTAGCCGTCAAATTAGGAGATAAATGGGGATTTGTTAATTCCAAAGGAACATGTGTAATAGAACCTCAATATAATAGCGCAGAATCTTTTTTACATGGTTTAGCGTTAGTAGACAATGGGGACTATATTTCTTACGCAAAGGTTATTGATACCAAAGGAAATATTGTTTATACTATTAATGATAGAATACAAGCCTTTGATATTGACAAATCTAATGGTAATATATACTTTAGGTATCTAAGTAATAACCCCGTTGAGATGTATGGTGTTTATAACGTTACGACGGGACGTAGGTTGAAAGGATTAAGTTCAGTACCTATTTTTAAAGATGGCTATGCAATCGTGACGGATAGTCGGACTTATAAGTGTGGGATTTGCGATATAGAAGGGAATATGACTATACCTATGCAATACGATAACGTAACGCATCTTGGAGAAGGGTTAGTTTGTGTAAACCAAGGTACTTATCAGTATTTATATTCACTTAAAGGTGAGAAGATGCTTGATTTGAATAAAGTTGGTCTTTCAATTCAAGGTGGTTTTAATTATGGTGTTGCACCAGCTATGTTGCTTGGCATTGGAAGTGTCAATAATTGTGGGTATATCTATAATGTTTATACAAACAAACTTGATAACATCATTACACAGTATGGTTCTCTTGGTAATAATGATAATACAGCTCTTGCACAAGATATTGTTAACAAACGTCTTGAATATACTGATTTTCTCATGTCTATGGGGGAGCGAGCCTTGAAAAACGGTCATTTCTTAAGCGCGTTTTCACTCTATGATCGTCTTACTGCGTTTCATAGCACTTATGCTCCTGCATATTATGGTAAAGGCTCTGCGCTAATGCAGCAAGAAGAGTACGAACAAGCCATTTCTTGTTTTGAGCAAGCCGCATTATTGCAACCAGATAATGTAGATACGTATTATATGTTGGCTTTGTGTTATAATAATGTTGGAGACGTTCAAAAGGCGTTGACAGCCTGCAATAAGCTCCTTAGGTTTGACAATAATCATGCTGAAGGGCTAGCATTGAGAAAAGAATTGAACCAAAGGAAGACAGAAAAGAGACATAGAAGGCTTGATGCAATAATGGTTGCACTAAATAATTTGAATAACATTACTGCGCAGTTATATAATATGACTGCGACTTCTAAATCACATCAAACAAAATATACATCTTCACAGACTTCAAGGCCAGTTGAAAAAAGGCGTGACTGTTCATTGTGTAATGGCACTGGATACAACTCAGGAAAAGAGCGTCCTCCTTTTTACAGTTACAACGAAGAAACTTATTCTAATTCGCCGTGTGAAGTATGTGGTGACCGCGATAATCATTATCATAAACCATGTCCAAGATGTATGGGCAAAGGATATACCAATTATTAGAGGACTTAATGTTAGTTCTATTCGTTCTCTAATTACATAAAAATCAAAAATATTAGTGAGAGTATAATCAATCTCCAAGAGCATTCTTAAGCTGCCGAGCCTAACCAACTCGGCGGCGTGTCTTTTCTGCCTCCCCTTCTCGTTCCTACCTTTGCCATATAACCAGCTTCGTTTCCATCATGGCACAGGAACTCACAGACACACTCCGGGCTGCGGCGCAGGTTCGGGACGAAACTTCCTCGCAGCAGAATACTGCGTTCCGCGTAGGCGGCGTGCTCACTGACCTCACCAACTTCATAGGCGAAGCCATCTTTTTGTATGCTCTGCCGAGCGTACCAACAAAAACCTTCCCTTCGCGGTGTGCGGAGGGAAGGTTTGCGATGTGTCAGTGTGTCAAATCATGACATCACCGTTTGGCTTTTGTCGCGGTGTTCTTATCACGGTTTTTATCACAGTGTGATTATCACCGTTTAGTTTCTTACTGTTTGTTTTTGTTGGTGACGGGTTTGCCTTTGAGTTCGCCGGTGAGGGCTTCGAGGAACTTCGTCACTTTGGCGTTGTCGGCTTCGGGCATTTCGCGACCTACTTGGTAGCGGCTCATCATGGCGACTGCTTCGGAGAGCGTCTTGACAGAACCGTCGTGGTAGTAGGGCCAGGTGAGGGCTACGTTGCGGAGGGTCGGAGTCTTGAAGCGATAGCGGTCACGTTCCACCTGAGTCTGTGCCCAGCGGCCGTTGTCGGCGTCGGTGAGTCCGGACTTGGAGTTGAGTTCGCGGTCTTTGAAGTAGTCAGCGCGAGCACCCATGAGTTCGTAGCTCTGTCCGCCCATGGCGACACCGGCGTGGCAGGTGGCGCAGTTATATTCTTTGAAGAGCGCATATCCCTCCACCTGTTCTGCTGTCATGGCGCTCTTGTCGCCTTTGAGATAGCGGTCGAAGGGAGAGTTGGGGGTGATGAGCGTCTTCTCATATTCGGCGATGGCGTCGGTGATGGTGGCTTCGCTGAGTCCTTCGGGATAGACAGCATTGAACTTAGCCACGAATGCTTTGTCTTGAGCGAGGCGTCCGCAAATCTCGTCGAAGGAGGCAGAGCCCATTTCCACGGGGTTGAGGGGAGGACCACCGGCTTGAGCGGCGAGGGTGGCAGCACGACCGTCCCAGAACTGAGCGAAGTGGAAGCAGGCGTTGAAGGAAGTCGGAGCGTTCACGCCGCCCTTCTGTCCGCGGATGCCTTCGCTGTATTGTTTGTTATCGACACCGGCTGTTTCGACTCCGTGGCAGGTGGCGCAGGAGATGGTGCCGTCGCCGGAGAGGCGGGTGTCGTGGTAGAGCAGTTCGCCGAGAGCCACTTTCTGAGAGTCAGTCGGAACGGCGTCGGGGATGGGGCGCACGGGTTCGTTTTTGAACTCATCGGCAGCGAGGGGATTCGGATAGAATTTCTCGCGGTGCTGTTTCACCCATGCCAACACCATTTCAGTTTTGGTGGAGGTGAGGGAAGAACCCCAGTGGGCGATGTAGTACTGGAAGAGCGGCATGGTTCCGTCCATGACTGCTTTCTCGACTTTGTTGAGATCGACTTCGTTGACTGCTTTTCCTTCCGCCATTGCCTGCATCATGGGGGCGATGTCAAAGGCTTTGTAGCCGTCTTCCACATCTTTCTTGATGAGGGTTTTGGCGATGGGGAAGTCAGCATAGAACGGGAGGTCAGGGTTGGCGGTGTGGCAGAAGATGCATCCGCCGTCCTCCATGATTTGTGCCATTTGCTCGTCAGCAGGCAAATTGGCATCGGGAGCCTGATTCACGGCACGGTAGGTCACTGCCAGGGCGGCGACAACTACGACTCCCGCGATGATGATTTTGCTGGAAAGTTTCATGGTGAATGAATATTTGATTGTTAAAAGTTAAGTTTCAGGTTTTAAGAGAGTCGTTGGCGTTGGCGCGGAGCTTACGCACCGCGCACAGGGGGGCAGGCCAACGGATTTCACGAGGAAACGGAGTCCGCGCCGACCCTTTTGACCCTTTAGACCCCTTTGACCTTTTTGACCGGAGCGCAGCGACTCTTTGCTCTTTTCATCCTGCATAGCGGTGCATGCTGTCTTGTACGGCAGGGAGGAGGTCGGCGCCATACCAGCACATTTGGAGCAGGACGAAGCCTAAGACGAGCCAAAGGTAAGCAATGTCAGCGTGAGAACGTATGCTTTTTTGCGTCTTTTTTTCGTTTTTTGAGTTTTCGGGCTTCATCAGTCGCCAATGCAGATAGACGAGGCAGGCTGCCCAGGTGGCTGCGCCCCATGTTTCTTTCGGGTCCCAACTCCAGTAGGTGCCCCATGCCTGCTTCGCCCAGACGCAGCCGGAAAGCAGTCCGAAGGTGAGGAAAATGAAGGAGGTGCGGACGAGACGGTCGGAGGAAGGGAGGTAGGTGTCGGTGCGCTGCCACAACCCCATGACTGCCAAGAGGAAGGCGCAGCCGAAGAGACTGTAGGAGAAGATGTAGGACGTGACGTGCGGCACGAACCAGAAACTGCGCAGCGCCGGCATGAGCGACTGGTCGTGCAGGTCGGGTTTCAGCAGGTTCACCATCATGAAAACAGTGGCGATGACCAAGGAGACGGAAGGCATCCAACGATAGCCCTCGCGGTGATAGACCCACATTCCGGCGATGAGCATGAAAAGCGAGTACCACAACCGCGTCTCACCCAACGTGCGGAGCGGCGGGCGTCCGAGACTAACCCATAATCCTCCGACAAAAACGGAGAAGACAATCACGGCAAGTCCGCTGCAGACCAGCGAGCCTTTGCTGACGCGCGGACTGCGCCAAGCAAGAGCGGCACCGACGAGGGCGGGGAGCAGGGTGAGGGCAACGAAGATGGGAAAATGATTCCAAGTCATGAAATTTCAATGTTTTGAGAAGTTTTGCGCGAGCGTCCGAAGAACAGGAGGGTGCCGAGCATCAGCATGGCTATGCCGGCAAGGAGCAGGTGCTTCCAAGGCTGGCGCACGATTTGTACCACCACGTAGGTGGGAGAGGGATTGTGTTGGTCGTAGCTCACGAGATAGAGGTTCTCGTTCCAGCGCGGCGTGAGCGGACTGTTGACTGCCACGCATTGGGAGGGAGCGCAGTCAATGGAGATGTCGGCTTCATATTGCACCACGCTTCCGTCCGTCGGACTGCGTTTGATTCGGAAACCCGTGGTTTGGAGCGAGTAGGCGAGGGGAACGGTTCTTCCCTCTCGGTCGTAGGCAGTGGTGATGCCGTTCCGCGATTCAAGGTGGGAGGAAGAGAGCGGAAGGAGCGTTCGCAGGTCACGGTAGTCTGCGCTTCCGGCAAAGCCTGCGAGCAGAGCCAGCCAGAGTCCGCCATGGACCAGAAGGAACACCGTGTCCTTTCGCCATCCGTTTTTTCTGATGCGATGCACCATGAGGAGCGTGAGTTGCAAGAGGATGCAGGCGAGGAGAAAGACGAAGGGCAGGGTGACGGCAAAGTCCGAGAACGGTTTCGACGCCGGGTCGGAGGGGTCTGCTGGCAGGTTCAAATAGGGCAGCAGGGCTCCCGTCACACAGCCAAAGACCAGCACGCCGAGCAGATGGCAGGAGAAGCGAAGCGAGCGGAGCGAGCGCAGCGCGGGTGTTTCGCTCCATTCCCGTTCTGCCACGATGCAGAGTGCCACCAAGCACCCCGCCAGCACGGCGTTGAGGGGAAAGGCAAAGTCTGACGGGCGCACCGAAAGGAGCAGTTGCAGAGGAAGACAGAGAAGGAAGAGAAGATAGAAAAGTCGAATCATGAGTCGGTCGTTTTTTGGGAAAAGCCTTTACAGTTTCCGATTGCGATATTGTCGCTTGCGTTGGAAGTAGAAACCGGCATAGATGTTCAGATAGTTAATGGAATTGGTGACGGTCAGTCGCTGCTTTTTGTAGAGATAGAGGTGACTGATGAGCGAGGCTCCGGCAAAGATGCGTGAGTTGTTCCAGACGAGTCCCATGCGGAAGAGTCCGTCAAAACTGAAGTTCTTCATGTTGAGAAAGACGTCCTCGATTCCGGCGCGTTTCTCGCCTTTGACCTGTCGCCACCCGACGGAGGGCATGAGCGAAACGCCCAGCGTCCACTTCGGGAGAAACACCCAGTTGTAGGCATAGCCGCCGCTTATATAATAATAGGTATAGTTAAAGCCGCTAAACTTCAGCTCGTCGATGAGCAGGGGCTGAAGATAGTCCGGCAGACGGGTGTAGTCGAAATCCACGGATTGTTTGCTGAATCCCAGCCCGAGCATTCCGGAGCCCTGGCTGCGCCGTTGCACCGTGCTTTGGTTATAGACCGCAGGATAGGAGAAGCGGCGGTGGTTGAAGACGTAGTAGGCATCGAAAGAAGTTGTTTTGGCGTTGATGCCGTCGAAGGGTTCGTTTTTAACAGTGTTGGGCGGGATTTCACCGAATCCCGTGGCGCGCCGGAGACGATAGTTTCCGTTGTTGCGCACGTGGACAAAGTCGCAGCCCAGTTGCGAACTGTAGAGACTCAGACTCAGTTCCGTGGCGCTGCCCGCTTTTGCGGGGTGGCTGATGTCGAAGGTGTAGCCCACGAAAATCCAGCGCCAGCCGAAGTAAGGTCCGACCTTCACGTTCGCTTCCGGCTTGGTGGAGATGGATTGGCGATGTCCGTCGGCGGCACGTCCCGAGAGTTTGTAGAGTTGGAAGATGTTCGTGTTTTGCGCCATTGCCGTGAAGTTATAGTAGTTCGGCGTGATATAGGCGGTGTCATATTCGTCAAAACTTCTGATGAACCGCGCCAGCCAACTCTGTTTCAGTTTTTTCGTGATGGACAGTTTCTGTGCGGGCGTGGCTGCGGAGTCGGGAGCGAGGAGGAGCAGGCGGAGGCTGTCGGTGGCGATGCTGTCGGTCTTTTCGGTCTGCGCATGGGAGGGCATGCAGGCAAGGAGCGCCGTGAGAAGCGCTCCAAGCAGGCAGTGAAGTATGTGCAGCTGATTCATGAAAATTTTGACCTCTTTGCCTTTTCGACTCTTAGTCTCTTAGTCTCTTAGTCTCTTAGTCTCTTTGACTCTTTGCCTTTTCGACTCTTAGTCTTTTTGACCCTTCGACTTTTAGTCTCTTTGACCTCTTCGACTCTTCGACTTTTAGTCTCTTTGACTTTTAGTCTCTTAGTCTCTTAGTCTCTTAGTCTCTCAAATCTTCCCGAGGATGCGATCCACCACCCAGTTCACGGGAGTGGCGCTGACGCAGTCGGCGTGGCAGATGGCTTTGTCCTGCAGGTGTTCCACCACTTGCCGGATGAGCGGAAGTTGCACGAAGTCCGGGTTCGGCACGGTGAACTCCTGCACGCCGTTCTCGTTGTGGAGCACGATGGGGCGATAGGTGAAGACCGAGAAACTCAGCGAGCCTTTTTCGCCCACGATTTCGATGCGGTCCTCTTTGGCTGATTCGTGTGCCACGAAACACCACGAGCCCGAGCCGGGAAGCCCGTCGGCAAAGCGGAAGCAGGCACTGAGCGTGTCCTCAGCAGCATAGAGTCCGCCGCGGTTCGCGGTGAAACCCTCCGCTTCGAGAATCGGACCGAACATTTGTTGAAGCAGGTCGATTTGGTGCGGCGCGAGGTCGTAGAAGTAGCCGCCTCCGGCGATGTCCGCCTGCACGCGCCACGGAAGGTTTGTGCGGTTATAGTCCAAGTCGCGTGGCGGCACGGCAAAGCGGATTTGCACGTTCACCACCTTTCCGACCGCTCCCTCTTTGACCAATTCAAAGACCTTTTTGAAGTAGGGCAGTTCACGACGATAGTATGCCACGAAGCACGGTTGCCGTGTCTGCTCCGCGATGCGGTTGATGCGGCAGCAGTCCTCATAGTTCGACGCCATCGGTTTTTCGATATAGACTGCCTTTCCCGCCTTCATTGCCATGATGGCGAAAGTGGCGTGGGTGGAGGGTGGGGTGGCGATATAGACCGCATTGACCTCCTTGTCCGAGAGCAGGGCGGTGGGGTCAGTGTACCAACGTTTGATGCCGTGGCGTTGTGCGTAGGACTCTGCTTTTTCGGCGCGTCGGCTCATGACGGCGACCACGTCGGAGCCTTCAATCATGCCGAATGCCGGTCCGCTTTTCTTTTCGGTCACTTCGCCGCAGCCGATGAAGCCCCAGTGAATTTCTTTCATAGTAGAAGCATTTTTTAGTCTAAGAATGGCTCAGAACAGACAGAGTTTTGTCCATTGCTCATGCAAATTTATGGTGAATCGGCGGATGTAACAAAAAATTTCGTCATCACTCTTTGATTTTTCCCGCCGTGGCAACGTTTTTTCCTTGGGAGTTGTCATTTTTTTCTTGGGAGTCGTTGGTTTAC
>JBJEAG010000079.1:10824-15518 GCA_051868855.1 Alloprevotella sp.
GCTCGCCAGCGAAAATGCTTACGCTCGCCAGCGAAAATGCTTACGCTCGCCAGCGAAAATGCTTACGCTCGCCAGCGTAAGACAACGGGAATAGCAGACGGAAATGACAAATCGGCGGACAGAAACGTTGCCACGCCGCCCGCGAACAACTTTTTTTTACGACAAACGAGACAACTTTAAACAACTTTTTCTTGTTGTCTGAGTTGTCTGAGTTGTCTAAGTTGTCTAAGTTGTCTGAGTTGTCTGAGTTGTCTAAGTTGTCTGAGTTGTCGTCTCTAATTTATGGTAGTTCGGCGAAAGTTCCCGGCGTTCGTCCGCCTGCGCTCAACCCCTCAGATTTCATTGCTGATGGGGAGAACGTGCGGGCGAAGTCAGTATTTTTCCGGTGAATCGGCGGATGGAACAAAAAAATTTGTAAATTTGCTCCGAGAACAGAGCAACCAGTCTTAAACCCTCTGTTTTTCCCTCTTGCAACTATGGAAACTTTGAAGCACGAATGCGGTGTGGCAATGGTGAGACTGCTGAAGCCGCTTTCCTATTATGAAAAGAAATATGGCACGTGGATGTACGGCTTGAACAAGCTCTATTTGCTGATGGAAAAGCAGCACAACCGCGGTCAGGAAGGCGCCGGTTTGGCTTGTGTGAAGATGCAGGCTGCTCCCGGCGAGGAGTTCATTTTCCGCGAAAGAGGGCTTGGCGGCACTGCCATTCAGAAGATTTTTGCCGATGTGCAGGAAAACTTTCGAGACTATTCCGAGGAACAACTTCACGACGCAGCGTTTGCTGCTCGCTTCGTGCCGTTTGCCGGCGAAATTTATATGGGCCACCTCCGGTATTCCACTACCGGCAAGAGTGGCCTTTCTTATGTCCATCCCTTTCTGAGAAGAAACAACTGGCGGGCAAAGAACCTCTGTCTCTGCGCCAACTTCAACATGACCAACGTGCAGGAAATCTTCGACGAGATTGCCGTCAAGGGGCAGCACCCCCGCATGGTCTCCGACACCTATATCCTTCTCGAACAACTCGGACACCGTCTGGACCGCGAGAGCGAGCGCTGCTTTGTCGAAGCCCAAAAACAAGGGCTGACGGACTGCGACATCACACAGTATATCGAAGACCAGATCAATCTCGCCAACGTGTTGAAACTCTCCGCGCCCGTTTGGGACGGCGGCTACGTCGTCTGCGGCATCACCGGTTCCGGCGAGACGTTCACGCTGCGCGACCCGTGGGGCATTCGTCCCGCGTTTTGGTATAAAGACGACGAGGTGATGGTCATCGCCTCCGAGCGTCCCGTCATTCAGACCACCTTTGACGTGGAGGCACATGCCGTTCACGAGCTCCTGCCCGGGCAGGGACTCTTCATGAACAAACGCGGCGGGATGCGCATGGAGCAGATTCTTCAGCCCAAGAACTTTGCCGCCTGCTCCTTTGAGAGAGTCTATTTCAGCCGCGGCTCCGACGTGGACATCTATCGCGAACGAAAAGAACTCGGGCGCAAACTCGTCCATCCCGTGCTCCGCGCCGTCAACGGCGAAATCGACAACACGGTGCTCGCCTATATTCCCAACACCGCCGAGTCTGCCTACTACGGACTGCTGCAAGGTTTTGACGAATATCTCAACCGCCAGAAAATCGAGGAAATCAAGAAACTCGGCTCCGACTTCAGCCAGGAAGACCTTGCCCGCATCCTCTCCCGTCACATCCAAGGCGAGAAAGTGGCTTGGAAAGACATCAAAATGCGCACCTTCATTGCCGAAGGTAACTCCCGCAACGACTTGGCGGCGCACGTCTATGACATCACCTACGGCAGCATCCGCCCCGGCGTCGATAACCTTGTCGTGATTGACGACAGCATCGTTCGCGGCACCACGCTGCGCGAGAGCATCATCCGCATTCTCGACCGTCTGCACCCCAAGCGCATCGTGGTCGTCAGTTCCTCGCCGCAGGTCAGATACCCCGACTACTATGGCATCGACATGGCGAACATGGACGAGTTCATTGCCTTCCGCGCTGCCATTGCGCTCCACAAAGACCGCGGAACGGAAAACCTTCTCGCCGACATCTATCGCCGCTGCAAGGCGCAGGTCGGTAAGCCCAAAGAAGAGGTGGTGAACTATGTGCGCGAGGTCTATGAACCCTTCACTTCCGAAGAAATCTCCGCGAAGATGGCAGAAATGCTTCGCCCCGAGGGCGTCACGACAGAGATTCACATCGTCTTCCAAAGCCTCGAAGGACTCCACGAAGCCTGCCCGAACTCACCGGGCGACTGGTACTTCTCCGGACACTATCCCACGCCCGGTGGCAACATGAGAGTGAACCAAGCCTTTGTCGATTACTTTGAAAAGGTGAATCATCTTCGTTGAAAGAGTCAATCCTCTACTCTGAAAAAGCAAAGCGCCTCCACTGACAAACGTTCAAAAGCGGACAAGACTCCGCCCAACCATATTCTCAAAACAGAAACCCCAAAACGGCTCTCGGAGCCGCAAACAAACAGAAATGCGAAACGTAACTTTAATCCTTGACAACGGCGTCCGGTTCTCCGGAAAGTCGTTTGGTTATGAAGCCCCCGTGGCAGGAGAAGTGGTGTTCAACACCGCCATGACCGGCTATCCGGAAAGTCTCACCGACCCCTCCTACGCCGGGCAGTTGATGACTTTGACCTATCCCCTGGTCGGGAACTATGGGGTGCCCCCCTTCAGCATGTCCTCCGAGGGGCTGGCAGACTTCATGGAGAGTGACAAAATCTATGCTTCCGCCATCATCGTCAGTGACTACAGCGAGCAGTACTGCCATTGGAATGCAGTGGAAAGCCTTGCCGACTGGCTCAAGCGCGAGAAAGTCCCCGGCATCACCGGCATCGACACCCGCGAGCTGACCAAGGTGCTGCGCGAACACGGAGTCATGATGGGCAAGATTGTCTTCGACGACGAGCCCGACCGAATTCCGACGGCGGAGTATGAAGGCGTGAACTATGTCGCTCGCGTTTCCTGCAAAGAAGTGATTCGCTACGGCAGCGGCGAAGGACGCAAGCGCGTGGTGCTCGTCGATTGCGGCGTGAAGCACAACATCATCCGCTGCCTCCTCAAACGCGGCGTGGAAGTCATCCGTGTTCCTTGGAACTATGACTTCAACACGCTCGAATTCGACGGACTCTTCCTTGCCAACGGTCCCGGCGACCCCGACACCTGCTCCGAAGCGGTTGCCCACATCCGTCGTTTCCTCGAAAACGAAAACGTGCGTCCCTGCATGGGAATCTGCATGGGCAATCAACTCCTCTCCAAAGCCGCCGGTGCCGGCATCTACAAGTTGAAATACGGTCACCGCAGCCACAACCAGCCCGTTCGCATGGTCGGCACGAACCGTTGTTTCGTCACCTCCCAGAACCATGGCTATGCCGTCGATTCCGACACCCTGCCTGCGGAGTGGAAACCCTATTTCGTGAACATGAACGACGGCTCCAACGAAGGCATCCGCCACGAGTCCAAGCCCTGGTTCTCCGCCCAGTTCCATCCCGAGGCATGCAGCGGACCGGTGGACACGGAGTTCCTCTTCGACGAGTTCGTCAAACTCCTCCACGACTGAAACGCTGAGGAGTTGCAAGCCAAATGACGCGACTCCGAACAGGTCTCCCCACACCTTATTATATATATAGAACATCCTCTAAAAAAATACGGGCAAAACGCCCCTTTCATCATGTCAACAATAAAGAAAGTCCTGCTGCTCGGTTCCGGCGCTTTGAAAATTGGCGAAGCCGGAGAGTTTGACTATTCCGGTTCCCAAGCCCTCAAGGCTCTCAAGGAAGAAGGCATCGAAACCGTCCTCATCAATCCCAACATCGCCACCGTGCAGACTTCCGAGGGAGTGGCTGACCACATCTACTTCCTTCCCGTCACCCCCTATTTTGTCGAGCGTGTCATCGAGAAAGAAAAACCGCAGGGCATCATGCTTGCCTTCGGCGGACAGACCGCGCTGAACTGCGGCGTGGAACTCTTCCGCAACGGAGTGTTTGAAACACACGGGCTGCAGGTGCTCGGCACCCCCGTCCAAGCCATCATGGACACCGAAGACCGCGAACTCTTCGTTGAAAAGCTCAACGAGATTGGCGTCAAGACCATCAGCAGCGAGGCTTGCGAAACCATTGAAGAGGCTCGCAACGCTGCCGCCCGTCTCGGCTATCCCGTCATCCTCCGTGCCGCCTACGCGCTCGGCGGTCTCGGCTCCGGCTTCTGCGACGACGAAGAACAACTGAACCGTCTGGCAGAGAAAGCCTTCTCCTTCTCGCCCCAGGTCTTGGTGGAGAAGAGTCTGAAAGGCTGGAAAGAGGTGGAATATGAGGTGGTGCGCGACCGCTTCGACAACTGCATCACCGTCTGCAACATGGAGAACTTCGACCCGCTCGGCATCCACACCGGCGAGAGCATCGTCATCGCTCCTTCGCAGACCCTGACCAATGCAGAGTATCACAAACTGCGCGAACTCTCCATCCGCATCGTCCGCCACGTCGGCATCGTCGGTGAGTGTAACGTGCAGTATGCCTTCGACCCCGAGAGCGAAGACTATCGCGTCATCGAGGTCAATGCCCGTCTCTCCCGTTCCTCCGCCTTGGCATCCAAAGCCACGGGCTATCCCCTTGCCTTCGTGGCAGCCAAACTCGGTCTCGGCTACGGTCTCTTCGACCTCAAGAACTCCGTGAC
>JBJEAG010000080.1:0-3545 GCA_051868855.1 Alloprevotella sp.
AGGCCTCACGGCCTGGGCTAACAGCTCGCCCTCCTTCGTCGGGCTCATCGGGCTTATAGCCCTCGCCATCTGACTGAAGAAACTTTACCGGACAGCAATATCATTTTTTGCAAATCAAGATGCTGAACTCATAGAGTAACCACATTGGGAGCGAGACGAGCAGCAGCGTGAAGACGTCAGAGGTGGGCGTGATGACGGCTGCCACGATGAGGATGATGACGATGGCGTGGCGGCGATAGCGACGCAGGAAAGCGGAGGTGACGAATCCCCTCTGCGAGAGCAGGCGCAGAATGACCGGCATCTCGAAGACCAGTCCAAGCGTGAGACACATCATGATGAGTGTGCTCATGTAGGACTGCAACGTCACCATGTTCGCCACGTCCGCACTGACCTGATAGGTGCCGAGGAAGCGGAACGTGAGCGGGAAGATGAGCAGATAACTCACCATGACGCCCAGCATGAACATCGCGTAGCCGCTGCCGACCACCAGTCCCGCCACTCGCCGTTCGTTGGCATAGAGTGCGGGCGAGACGAAGCGGAAGAGTTCGTAGAGGATATAGGGCGAAGCACAGAGCACGCCGACACACAGCGAGGTCTTGACGTGAATCACAAACTGTTCCGCCAGTCCCGTGTTGATGAGCGAGACGGCGAAGTGGGGCGGGGGAACGGTGCCCAAGGCGTCGCACACTTGGTTCAGCCATCGATAGGTGATGAAGTCCGACGTGCGAGGTGCCAGGACGATGTCGAAGAGCAGGTCGCGGAAACAGAATGCCACGATTCCCGTTGCCAGGGTGACTGCCAGTGTTCTGAGCAGGGCGGAGCGAAGTTCGTCGAGGTGTTCCCAAAACGTCATTCCGTCGCTGCTTTGCTGCGTCGCGTCGTCATTGCTTTGCCGCGTCATTGTCATCGGACTTTGGCTTTTCCGCTTCGTCGTTGTTTGTCTCGTTCATGCCTTCTTTGAACGATTTGACTCCTTTCCCGAGTCCTTTCATCAGTTCCGGAATTTTCTTGCCGCCGAAGAAGAGCAGGACCACCAAGGCAATGAGCAGCACTTCCTGCATGCCGATGCCGCCGATAAAGAGAAGTTGATTCATGATGAGAAATATTTATTTACGAAGAAAATAATGAATGAACCACCAGCCGCCGAAGAGTTGCAGCAGCATTCCGGGAATGCCCATGCGGAAGTCTTGGAGTGCCAAGTCGAGGCTTCCGGTCAGGAGCCATTCGCCCAGCGTGCCGAGCACCTGATAGGTCAGCACCACCAACGCCAGCAGGGCGAGCGAGGCACGTTGTGAACGGTGCGCCACCAGCGCTGCCGCCACGGCGAGGAGGACCGATTTCAGCAAGATGCCCGGCAGCACCGCCGCGCCCGGCATGCCAAACAGCAGGGAACTCGCAAGCGGAGAGACCGTGGCGGTCAGCAGTCCCACCTGCCATCCAAATTTATAGGCACCGACAAGGGTGAAGAAGTAGAGCGGCAGCCAAATTTTTCCGCCGTCGGGGAAGAGGTGGAAGAGTTGCGGCAGGAGGATGTTGCCAACCACGAAGAGCGTGGCGGCAAGATAGGTTCTGCGGTCGTCGTAGGTCAGAGAATAGAGTCGTGTGGTTTGCATGTTTGTGGGGTGTTTATTTCTTTTGGTTCATGAAAAGTTCGATTTCCTTCACGCAGTCGGCGGCAGTGAGGCAGGGGAGACAGCGTTGCTCCACCGGGCACATCCCATCGCCTTGTCGGTTGAGAATGTAGGGCGCTTCCATTTGATAGTGCACTTTGATGCGGCTCTTTTTCAGCAGTTGCAGCGCGTGGGTGCTGATGACCACCGTGTGGAGCGCCTTGACGCCGCCCTCGATCATGAGTGCCGCAGCCCCTTTCCCCACCACTTTGTCGGCGATGGTGGCACCGAGGAGCGTTTCGGGCGCGGTTCGGAGCAGGCGGAAGAGGTCGCTGACGCCGCGGTCATAGAAAGGAGTCAGCGTCTGCCCTTGCACCACGAGCAGCGTGCACTGTTTCTCCTTCAAGAGTTTCAGAAAGTCCTTTTTCATGTGTGTTCAGTGTGTTGTTTCATAGTGTGATATGTTTCATGTCGCTTGCTTGAGTTGTTCGACGTAGGCATCGATTCGTTGCAACTCTTTCGGGATGTCAATTCGCTGCGGGCAGTGCGGGCTGCATTGTCCGCACCCGATGCAGTGGTTCGCTTGTCGCAGACGCGGCACGCTGCGGTCATAGCCCACGAGGAAGGCGCGGCGGGCTTGGCGGTAGCGGGCGTCGCCGGCGTCGCTGACCACGTTGTCCTCGCCCACGCATTTGTTGTAGTGCAGAAGAATCGAAGGAATGTCGATGCCGTAGGGGCAGGGCATGCAGTACTTACAGTTGTTACACGGAATCGTGTCCATTTGCATCATCAGCTCCGCCGTCTTTTGGAGGAAGGCGAAATCCTCCTCGGTGAGCGGTTGCAGCGGGGCAAGCGAACGCAGATTGTCTTGCAGGTGTTCCATCAGCGTCATGCCGCTGAGCACAGTGAGCACCTTCGGCATGGAGCCGGCAAAACGGAACGCCCACGATGCCACGCTCTTCTCCGGTTCCCGCTGCTTGAGTCGTGCCGCGATGTTGTCTGCCACGTTCGACAGGCGTCCGCCGAGCAGCGGTTCCATGATGACGGCAGGGATGTCGCGCTTGGCGAGTTCGCCGTAGAGATAGTCCGCATTTGTGTTGAGCGGATTGATGTCGTGGGCATATTTCCAGTCCAGATAGTTCAGTTGAATCTGCACGAAGTCCCATTTATATTTGTCGTGGAGCGAGAGCAGGTGGTCAAAGACTCGCACGTCGCCGTGATAGGAGAAACCGAGGTTGCGGATTCGTCCTGCCTCGCGCTCCTTGAGCAGGAAGTCAAGGATGCCGTTGCGAATGTAGCGTGCTTCATATTCTTCCATTCCGCCGCCCATTCCCACGGCGTGGAGGAGCATGTAGTCGATGTGATCGACCTGCAGTTCCTTCAGCGAGTTGTGATACATGGCGATGCTCGCCTCGCGACTCCACGTCTCGGGGGCGAAGTTCGAGAGTTTGGTGGCGATGAAATATTTCTCTCGCGGATGACGGCTGAGTGCCACTCCCGTCGCGTGCTCCGAGAAGCCTTTGCAATAGGCGGGCGACGTGTCAAAGTAGTTCACCCCGTGTTCCATCGCATAGTCCACCAGCCGGTTCACCATTTCCTGGTCGATTTCCTCGTCTTTTCCTTCTCGTGCGCTTCTTCCGCTCTTGGAGGGCAGTCGCATCATGCCGAATCCCAGCAGCGACACCTTGTCTCCCGTTTTCGGATTGGTTCGGAAGGTCATCTCGGCGTTTTCGAGCGCGGGCTCTGTCTGTGCAGATTTGGAGGTGCAGGAGGCGATGCCTGCCGTGGCTGCCCCCGCGAGTCCCATGGTCTTCAGGAAGTCTCTTCGTGTGATATGTTCTTTCATTGTGGTAACTCTTTCTTCGTGATAACTCTTGAGGTTTAACCTGCATTATTCACACTGTTCCGTCACGAAAGGTCTAAATGGCAGTGCAT
>JBJEAG010000081.1:0-3536 GCA_051868855.1 Alloprevotella sp.
CTGATGCACTGCCATTTAGACCTTTCGTGACGGAACAGTGTGAATAATGCAGGTTTGGGGAGTTGAAATATGAAAAGGGGAGGATGAAAGAGACGGGCTACTCTCAGTTCCCCACTGTGTGCGCCTGATAGGACTCGAACCTACACGTCTCGCGACACCAGATCCTAAGTCTGGCGCGTCTACCAATTTCGCCACAAGCGCCTTTCAGACTGCAAATGTAAGCAATTTCTGCGAAGAATCAGCCCCCCACTCCTTCAAATCGTCTTTGCACCCCCATTGCACCCTTATAACTCGCATTTGTGAACAATTTTGTGAACAAAATCCGATCATTAATGGAGTCAAAGAGTCAAAGAGACAAAGAGAAGCCTACCCCAACCCTCCCTAAAGGGAAGGGCTAAGTTCCCTCCATTAATGTTCGTCAATGGTCTCGTAAATGTCTCATTAAAAATGAAATTAATGAAGGATTAATGAATCAATTAATGAGCATTAATGTTTCAAGAAAAAAATCGTGTTCAAGCCTCCGCGAGGGAGGTTCTCATTCGTCGAACAGACTGAGTTGCACGGGCGTGCCTTTCTCGCCGCCCTCTGCCGAGCCGCCTGCTACGGAGGCTGTTCCGGATGTCTCCGGAGTCTCGGCTGCTTCGTTGTTCTCGCCATCCTCAGAGACCTCTGCCTCGGCAGTTTCGCTCTCCGGCGTGGGGAAGCGGAGCGGTTCAAGTTCTTCGATGCGTTCCGTCTCGAAGGTTGTGAGACGCTTTCCCTTTGCCTTGTAGCTCTTCACGCCGATGTATTGCTCCACATCCACTTCCAACGCTTCGCGGAAGGCATCGGCACCGCCGAAGGTGACGAGGAGGCGCGGATAGGCTTGGTCGGAGAGCAGGACGAAACGCGAATTGGGGTTCTCGCCGAGGAAGTTTGCGGGGCGCGACTGCGGCGTGCGTTCCAAGGGGAAACGCTTCACGTAGGGGAAGCCCTGCTGGTCGGCGTCGAAGAGTACGGCGGTCCAAATCTTGCGCTCGTCGAACTTCTCCACGCGGAGGATGCCCGTGCTTTCGTAGTGGTTGTTCAGGTCGAAGCCCGTGGTGTAGAAGTTTCCGTTCTGCAGCATCACCAGCACGAGGTCGTCGGAGTGGAACTCGCCGAGGAACTGTCCTCTGCCGTCATAGTTCAGACGCTGCACGTCGTGGTCGAACCACACTTTGCGTCCGCCGAGCGTCGAAGCACCGTGCGACTTCAGCGTGATGCGGTGCACGTCGAGGCGGGTCAGCAGGTTACCTCGGCTGGCACGTCCTTTGACGAGAATCTCACCGAAATCCTTGTCCATGGAGATGCGTTTGAGTTTCGGATTGGGACGGAAGGTCACCTTGACGATTTCCGCTTCACCGTTCGGGTTAGCGGTGAAATAGAGGACGCGGCTGTCGGGTGTGCCCGTGGTGAGGTCATATTCTCTGTCGTGCGTGATGGCTGTCACGTTGAAGCGTTTGATGAAGCAGGCTCCCGTGGCACCGTCGCGATAGACCGCATTGTAGATGGTGCGCTGGTCGCCCTTCTTGAAGACGGCGATGTGGATGATTTCGACTTTCTTGCGGCGGTCCGTCTTGGAGCGTTCCGTCTCGCCGATGAAGACCTTGTCCTGAATGCGCGTCACCTTGTAGGTTCCGTCGCGGTAGAAGATGATGACGTCATCGATGGGCGAGCAGTTCTCGACGAACTCGTCCTTCTTGAGCGAAGTACCCATGAAGCCTTCCTCTCGGTTGATGTAGAGTTTCTCGGTGGCTTCGATGACCTTGGTGGCTTCGATGTTGTCGAAGGAGCGTATTTCGGTGCGACGGGGATAGGCGGCAGCATATTTCTCCTTGATGAGTCGGAACCAGTTGGCGGCGACGTCGGTCATGTTCTCGAGGTCGTGGTCGATGCGTGCCACCTCCTCTTTCATGCGGGCAATGAGGTCTTCCGCCTTGGCTTTGTTGAATTTCAAGATGCGCGCCATCTTTATCTCCATGAGGCGGAGGATGTCTTCGCGGGTGATTTCGCGATAGAAGTCCTTCTTGAACGGTTCCAACCGTCCGTCGATATGCGCCACGGCGGCGTCCATGTCCTTTGCCTGTTCAAAGCCTCGGTCTTTGTAGATACGTTCTTCGATGAAGATGCGTTCCAGCGAGGCGAAGAGCAGGCTCTCCATCAGTTCGCCACGGCGGATGCGGAGTTCCTGTTCCAAGAGTTGTTTGGTGGTCTCGGCGCTGCGGCGGAGCACGTCGCTCACGGTGAGGAACTTCGGTTTCTTGTCGTCGATGACGCAGCAGTTGGGGGAGATGCTGACCTCGCAATCGGTGAAGGCATAGAGGGCATCGATGGCTTTGTCGCTTGAGGTGCCGGGAGTGAGGTGCACGAGAATTTCAACCTCGGCGGCGGTGTTGTCATCAACTTTGCGAATCTTGATTTTTCCCTTTTCGTTGGCTTTCAGGATGGAGTCGATGAGCGAGGTGGTGGTTTTGCCGAACGGAATCTCGCGGATGGCGAGGGTTTTGTTGTCGAGTTTCTCGATTCTCGCTCTGACCTTCACGGAGCCGCCGCGCAGTCCGTCGTTGTAGCGGCTGACGTCGATGGAGCCTCCGGTCTGGAAGTCGGGATAGAGGTGAAACTCTTCGCCGTAGAGGCAGGCGATGGCGGCGTCGCAGAGTTCTCCGAAGTTGTGGGGCAGAATCTTGGCGGAGAGTCCGACGGCGATGCCTTCCGCGCCCTGTGCCAACAAGAGGGGGAACTTCACGGGCAGCGACACCGGTTCCTTGTTGCGACCGTCGTAGGACAGCTTCCACTCCGTCGTTTTGGGGTTGAAGAGCACGTCGAGCGCAAATTTCGAGAGACGCGCCTCGATGTAGCGCGGCGCTGCCGCTCCGTCGCCCGTCAGAATATTACCCCAGTTTCCCTGGCAATCCACCAACAGATTCTTCTGCCCGAGTTGCACGAGGGCATCGCCGATGGAAGCGTCGCCGTGGGGATGGAATTGCATCGTGTGACCGACGATGTTCGCCACCTTGTTGAAGCGCCCGTCGTCCAGACGTTTCATGGAGTGAAGGATGCGGCGCTGCACGGGTTTGAGTCCGTCGCCGAGGTGGGGGACGGCACGTTCGAGAATGACGTAGGAGGCATAGTCAAGGAACCAGTTGCGGTACATTCCCGTCAGTTGGTAGTTGCCTTGTGCATCGCGCACGGCAGAGGGTTGATAGTCGGAATGGGCTGTGGTTTCCGCATTCTCGGGAAGCTGCTCGCCCGCAGGTTGTTGGTTAGGATTATTTTCGCTCATGGAAGATGTAAGGGAGAATCATTTGCAAAGTTACGAAAAATGCGGAGAAAACGCAGAATATATTTTCACGCAGAATTCGCAGAAATAATTCTCACGCAGAATCCGCAGAATTTAAAGGAATTTTTTGGAACACGGATTAAACTGATAAAACGGAGACCCCTTTGCCCCTTTTAACTCCATTAATGCTCATTAATTGATTCATTAATTCTTCATTAATTTCTTTTTTAATGAG
>JBJEAG010000082.1:0-3517 GCA_051868855.1 Alloprevotella sp.
TTGAAGCGCGTGCCGCGCTTCAAGCAAAAGCGACCCGCCTGCGGCGGAGTCTTTCTGCAAAAAGCCACCGTTGAAGGTGCGTCAGAATGGTCAAGATGCAAGGCGCTGAGGTTGAGGGCGCAGGGAGTGTACTGAAGTACATGACCAAGCCCGAAGCCGATAGCAACGCCGCAGATTGGCTATTATGACGCGCCTTCACTGAAATTAAAAAACTCTGTCAGATTATACAATTTGTCAGAAAAATTCTTCTTATCTTTGCGCCGCGTTTGCGAAAACACAGCAAATGCTAACAAAAAGAACGCTCTCGGGCGTTTAAGACTTACAAAACAAACATTCCTATCCTCTAAAACAAGAAAACTGACATGTGTGGAATAGCCTGCATTTTCAACATCCGAAGTGAAGAACCCTCTGCTTTGCGCACCAAAGCCCTCACCATGAGTCGTCGTCTGCGTCACCGCGGTCCCGACTGGAGCGGCATTCACTGCGGAAAAAGTGCCATTCTCTGCCACGAGCGACTCTCCATCGTGGATCCCGAAAGCGGCGGACAGCCCCTCTTCGCCCCCGACCGCAAGCAAGTACTTGCCGTCAATGGAGAAATCTATAATCACCAAGACATTCGTAACCGCTTCCGCAACACCTACCCCTTCGCCACCGGCTCTGACTGCGAAGTCATCCTCGCCCTCTATCGCGAGAAAGGCATCGACTTCCTTGAAGACCTCAACGGCATTTTCGCCTTTGCCCTCTACGACGAAGAGAAGGACGACTTCCTCATCGCTCGTGACCCCATCGGCGTGATTCCTCTCTACATTGGCTTCGACGCCGACGGAAAGGTCTATTGCGCCAGCGAACTCAAAGCGCTCGAAGGACTCTGCGAACGCTACGAACCCTTCCTCCCGGGACACTACTATCTCGGAAGCAAGGGACGCATGGAACGCTGGTACAAACGCGACTGGGAAAACTATGACGCCGTTGCCAACAATCCTGCCTCTGTCAGCGAACTGCGCGACGCACTCGAGGCTGCGGTCAAGCGCCAACTCATGAGTGACGTGCCCTACGGCGTCCTCCTCTCCGGCGGTCTTGACAGTTCCATCATCTCTGCCGTGGCACGCAAATTTGCTGCCCGCCGCGTGGAAAGTGGCGACAGCCAGGACGCTTGGTGGCCTCGCCTCCACTCCTTCGCCGTTGGACTCGAAGGAGCCCCCGACCTTGCCAAAGCACGCGAAGTGGCAGACCACATCGGTACGGTTCACCACGAAATCCACTACACCATCCAAGAAGGTCTGGATGCGATTCACGACGTCATCCGCCACATCGAGACCTACGACGTGACGACCGTGCGCGCCTCCACTCCGATGTATCTTCTCGCTCGCGTCATCAAGTCCATGGGCATCAAGATGGTGCTCTCCGGCGAGGGAGCCGACGAAGTCTTCGGTGGTTATCTCTACTTCCACAAAGCGCCCGACGCCCGTGCTTTCCACGAAGAGACGGTGCGCAAAATCTCGAAACTCCACCTCTACGACTGTCTGCGCGCCAACAAGAGCCTCTCGGCTTGGGGCGTCGAAGGCCGCGTTCCCTTCCTCGACAAAGAGTTCCTCGATGTCGCCATGCGTCTCAACCCCGAAGCCAAGATGTGTCCGGGACAGACCATTGAAAAGAAGATTCTCCGCGAAGCCTTCGCCGACTATCTTCCCGAAAGCGTGGCGTGGAGACAGAAAGAACAGTTCTCCGACGGTGTCGGCTATTCTTGGATTGACACGCTCAAAGAAATCACCGCCGCCGCCGTCAGCGACGAGCAGATGGAACACGCCGCCGAGCGCTTCCCCATCAACCCGCCGAGAAACAAGGAGGAATACTACTATCGCTGCATCTTCGAGGAACACTTCCCCAGCGAAAGTGCCGCCCGCAGCGTGCCCTCCGTGCCCTCCGTTGCCTGCTCCACCGCCGAAGCCCTCGCGTGGGACAGTGCCTTCAAAAACCTCAACGACCCCAGCGGTCGCGCCGTGGCAGGAGTGCACGAACAAGCCTATTGAGCGCCAAAGGGATGTTCTATAAATTAGGTTGAGTTGGTTTTTGATTTCTTAGAGATGATATTTTGTCAGTTGAGGAAGGAGCATAGCGGGCTATGTGACTGACGAAACTTACAAAAGGTCGCTCTAAGAATCGAAAAACAACCAAAACGTAAGCACTTTCTTTTGAACATTCCTTATTTCGTAATTTATAGAACACCCCTAAAATTGGCACATAAAGAAAAGTGGTGCGCAAAAACCGCCCCGCTCGTTTGGAGATTCGGACTGCAAAGCGTAACTTTGCCGACCGTAGAACAATCCCTAAATTCAACTAACAATTATGATTAACTACAAAGATCTCGGCCTCGTAAACACCCGCGAAATGTTTGCAAGAGCCATTGACGGTGGCTATGCCATTCCCGCCTTCAACTTCAACAACATGGAGCAACTCCAGGCTATCATCCAGGCTTCCGCCGAAAAGAAGAGCCCTGTGATTCTCCAAGTTTCCAAAGGCGCACGTGCCTACGCCAACCAGACTCTTCTCCGCTACATGGCAGAAGGTGCTGTGGCTTATGCCAAAGAACTCGGCTGCAACCACCCCGAAATCGTGTTGCACCTCGACCACGGTGACAGCTTCGAAACCTGCAAGAGCTGCATCGACATGGGCTTCAGTTCTGTCATGATTGACGGTTCCGGCCTTCCCTTCGAAGAAAACATCGCCCTCACCAAGAAGGTGGTGGACTATGCTCACCAGTTCGACGTAACCGTTGAAGGTGAACTCGGTGTACTCGCCGGCGTAGAAGACGAAGTGAGCCACGCTGAAAGCCACTACACCAAACCCGAAGAAGTGGTTGAGTTTGCCACCCGCACCGGATGCGACAGTCTCGCCATCTCCATCGGTACCAGCCACGGCGCCTACAAGTTCACTCCCGAGCAGTGCACCCGTGACCCGAAGACCGGCCGCCTCGTGCCTCCTCCCCTTGCTTTCGACGTGCTTGACGCCATCATGAAGCAGCTCCCCGGCTTCCCCATCGTGCTCCACGGTTCTTCTTCCGTTCCTCAGGACGAAGTTGATACCATCAACAAGTTCGGTGGCAAGCTCCCCAACGCTGTCGGCATTCCCGAAGAGCAACTCCGCAAGGCTGCTGCCAGCGCAGTTTGCAAGATTAACATCGACTCCGACTCTCGTCTTGCCATGACCGCTGCCATCCGTCAGACCTTCGCTGAAAAGCCCGGTGAATTTGACCCGCGCAAGTATCTCGGTCCCGCTCGCGACAACATGAAGAAGCTCTACGAGCACAAGATTGTTGAAGTACTCGGTTCTGAGAACAAACTCGCCAACCTCGACTAATCAAGTCACGACGTAGCGCCCCCGTGCGCCACTCGTTTCTCCCTCAACGCCTCCCGAACCTCGGGGGGCGTTTTTAGTTGTCGTCCGCTTTCAACAAACATTTTTTTGCTGTCCGGTAAACGGTCCTAATGAATTGAATTCGTTGGTTTTTGAGGTGGAT
>JBJEAG010000083.1:0-3514 GCA_051868855.1 Alloprevotella sp.
TCTCCTCTTCGCCCTCGCCGCCCTGCTCGTCTCCTGCGCCGGCAATGACCTCGCAGCCGACCCCGGAGCAGTGCCTGCCGGTCACTCCGTCATCGACCTCTCCGTCGGCACCAACCACGTGCAGTCCTCCGGACGCGCCGATGACCCCAACGCCACCTCGGGAGAACTGATGAAGAAAGGATTCGTCGTCATGGTGAAGACCATAGAGGCTGACGGAACTGCGATTGCCTCGCCCACCATCGACCACATCATCAAAATTGACATTGATGAAACCAACAACAACACCGCCGTTGAGCGCAAGCAGTTGATGCAAATCACGACGGAAAACGGAACTTACGATTTCTATTCCTTTGTCAACATAAACTACTCTTCCACCAATTTTACCGGCACAGGCGCCATCGCCAACGAACTGAGTGAAGCCACTTTGAACTACGAAGTGGGCGGAGCAACGCAAACCGTGACCTTCACCCGCGGTGCTGCCCTGCCCGAGAATCTCTCCACACTCACCTACCCCTGCTCCTTCAACCAATTCCAAGTCATCAACGAGGGAGAAGCCGGCTTTGCATCCTACGCCGGCATTCCGATGAGCAACAAAGAAACCTACGTCGTCGATAACAACCGCACCATCACGCTGCAAGTGGTGCGCATGCTCTCGAAGATGAAACTCTATTTCACGAACAAAACGGGTAAACCCGTATGGATTAAGAAACTGGAACTCGGAAACATCACTGCCAACGACTCCACTGCCGACAGCAAACCCTCCCTCATGTATCTGCTGCCGCCAAAGACCGACAACAACTTGGTGGCTGTCAGTTTCCCCGCCGCCCATCGCACCTCCAACTTCATCTACTACCAAGCCGGGGCGGCTGATGCCGTGGAGGTCGGAAAAGATGCCACCACCACGGCAGATGCGGTGAACCTTCCCACAAACTACTTCAACGCCAGCATCTCCGACCACCCGACCGCCAGATTCCCGCTCTATCTGACCTTGGAGCGCGGCAAGACGGCAACCTCTGCCTTGGGCGATGCCGAGAACATGACCGAAACCCGCTTCGCCTACATGCAGGTGACCACCATCCCCCGCAACTCCATGCCGCTGGTGAACATCGCCATCACGGACTATGTCCTCCACCTCGAAGCCTTCATGCACGCCCCCATCGGCGGCTATCCCGACTTCAAACTGACAGAGCACAACGAGAACTACTATGCCGAGTTCGAGGGAGCGGGCGAATTCACCCTCATTCCCCACGTCTATGCCTTTGATGACAGAGACAACCCCGAGAACTGGTTCTCCATCACCGACAAGTCGCACATCCAGAGTTACACGCTCACCGTCGGAGGAGACACCGGCATCTTCAGCGAACAACCCCACTTCGACGTGAACACGGGAGAAATCCTCGGCACACTGAACGGCACGACCACCGGCACAGCCTCCGTCCAACTCTCCCTGCAAATCATCACCTCCGCTCCCGGCGCCGACCCCGTCGTGACGCAGGTCTATAACCGAACCATCTATCTGATTGCGAAATAATTTTGCGAAACCGCGAAACAAGAGCGCGAGACAAAAGTGCGAAACAAATCACGCAGATAACAGCAAGGATTCATGTTCCATATATTAGGATTAAATAGGATTCAACATTACTCTTCTGCCCGGATGATAAATTACTCTTCTGCCCGGATGGCAAGTGCTGAAAGCACGTACGAGCCCGACAACGGAGGGCGAGATTCTAGCCCGGGGTGGAACGAGCGCAGCGAGTGGGAACCCCGGGTACGGACGCTCCCCCCAAGATGGAGTGCTGTAAGTACGACAGATTGGGTGAATGAAGTGTTCTATTCCAACCTGATTGAAAATGCAAGGCGCATGTATCGGAAAATCTGTCGTACTTTCAGCACTCCGATTAGTTTTTACTCCCTTACCCAGGGTTCTCGCCTCGCAAGCTCGGCTTCACCCTGGGCTAGAATCTCGCCCTCCTTCGTCGGGCTCGTCCGTGCTTTCAGCACTCTTCAGACGGTTGAAAGCACACAGCAATCGGTTGAAAACACACTGCAGACGGTTGAAAACACACTGCAGACGGTTGAAAACACACTGCAATCGGGCAAAAGCACTCTTCAGACGGTTGAAAGCACACAACAATCGGTTGAAAACACTCTTTAATCAGTAAAAGAACGCATACACATCAAATCTACTTTTACACAACACTGATAATAACTACCATGCTTACGCGTTTCTACATACTCCTCCTTGCCCTCTGCCTCGGACTGTCCGCGGCGGCGGCTCCGCAGATGCCCACTCTGTCTGACGAGTCGAATGAGTATTGGTACTACATCCAGTTTGACCGAAGTCAAGGGAATTATGGCAACACCGATTTTCTGAAGCATCACCCTTTGGTAGGCTACAACGGTGCCACACCCGCTGAAGGAACGGAACTCTACGCCACCCAAATTTCATTGGTGGAAGACAACATGTGGAAGGTGGAGCAAGGAAGCGCAAGCAATTCCTATAAACTCTACAACAAAAAGTCCGGACTGTATTTGTCCTATTCCGGCGGAGTCTATAAACTCTCGGCAACAGCCACTGAAATCATGCTGCCCGAGAGCACAAATTCAAGTTTTTCGGATTCCTACGAAATCTGCGTCGCCACTTTGACGTTGGGTGAAGACGGAGTGACCTACACCGCAAGTGCACAAGCCGGCACTTATATGAACCCGAATGGCGGTTCGTTGGCAGGAAAAAAACTGGCCGGTTACTCACAAGGTGACGGCGGTAACTACCTCTCCTTCGTTCCGGTCAACTTGTCGGATGCCAACCTCACCTATTCCTACTATCACTTCTCGAACATGGGTCGCGGCATCCTCTACGACGACGGCACTGCCACCGATGCCACCCCTGCTCCCGCCACCGTGAAAAAAGGCGGCGAAGTTGAAGAGGCGGATTTGGGTTACAAATGGGCACTCTACATGAAAGTGCTGTTGGTGAGCGACCGTGGCAACTTCCTCACCTTAGACGGCAACCAAGTGAAGGTGATAACACCGGGCAGTTCCGCTGAAAGGTTGCAGGTTCTGAGCAATGCCAACACCTACAACGGAAGTGTCACCCGCACAGAATTGCTCTTCCGCAATGAACTCGACTACGGTCTCGGTTATGACTATGACCCCACGCTGACCAAACAGATTATCACCAAGCAGAAAGCAGACAGTCGCTTCTCGTGCTTGAAAGCATATTCCACCTACACAGAACTGACGGAAGGCATTGCCCGACATCCTGATGCAGTTCCGCTCATCTCCAACTCCACAGCCAACCACTACTACCGCATTTCGCTCCGAGACAAATATTTCAACAGCACAATTTCGGGAGCCAACATCACAGCCGTGGCGAAAACATCGGACGTTACGCCGCAAAGCACTTGGAAACTGGTGGATGACGGCTCGGGATTGGGAGAATATTACATCATCACGCAGTACGGTCATTACTTCAAGTGGGACGGTACAAACTATGTGCTGACCTTGAATCGCA
>JBJEAG010000084.1:0-3510 GCA_051868855.1 Alloprevotella sp.
GAAATGGTGGCTGTGTGCAGTGGGACACTGCACCTCCTATACTGCCGTCATCGCGTTCGCCCTGCACGTGGTGACCGACGGGAACGCCGCGTTGGCTGTGTGCAGTGGGACACTGCACCTCCTATTGCGCCGTCATCGCGGATGGCGACATTGTCGTCGCCATCGTCCCGCAGCGCGTCACACATGCAGCGAGAAGAGAAACTCGAGTCCGCCTTCCTTGCGATTTCTCACCGAAATCGTGCCACGATGGAAAGCAACGGCGTTACGAACAATGCTCAAACCGAGACCGGTGCCTCCATCGGCACGCGTACGTCCCCGATCGACACGATAGAACCGCTCAAAAAGGCGAGGAAGGTGAGACTCCTCGACACCGCAGCCCGTGTCGTAGAAACTAAAGTAGGCAAATTCTGACGAGACGCTATAGCAGACGACATGAATCTCCACACCGTTGCCCGCATATCGGACAGCATTTTCAAGAAGGTTTCGGAAAATGGCGTGGACAAGCGTGTAGTTTCCGCGAATCGTCAGTTCGGGCAGTTCGCGGTAAAGGGTGATGCCCGCGTCTTCCAAGGGTTTTGCAAGTTCCTCGGCAGCCTCATCGACCACTTGGCGGATGTCAATTTTTTCCAAGGGCATCATCTCGGGCGCCTCCTCAGTCTTTGAAATTAACGACACGTCGCGAATGAGGTCCGTCAGGCGAAGCGTCTGCGCATGTGCCTTTCGGAGGAAGCGATTGCGCTGTTCCTCGCTCAAGTTCGGACACGAGAGGAGCGTTTCCAGATAGCCGGAAATGCTACTGACGGGCGTGCGGAGCTCATGCGTTATGTTGTGGCTCATTTGTTGTTTGAGGATACGATTCTTCTCCGCCTGGGTGACATCAGTCAAAGTGATTTCAAAACTGCCGTCAGCATAGACCAGCGTTTGTACGTTGAAAGTGGTAGAACCCGCCTGAAGCGGAAAACTGAAGACGGGCGCCTCTTCCGTGTTGTTGCGATGCGGTTGCGACAAAGCCAGAAAATCGACAACGGGCTTGAAGTGAGGACTCTCCCACAGCACATCGACGCAAGGCGTGGGGCGGTCGAGAATGACGTTCACATATTGCAAGAAATGTTGATTGACGTAGATTGACTTTTTCTCGGCACTGAAGATGGCGATGCCTTGGGCAAAATAGTGGAAGTGGCGGAGAAGTTGTTTTCGTTGGGCACGTATGATGCGCCCGGATTCCTCCAGTTTCCGATATTGTGCCGTCACGCTTCGCGCCACGTCACCAAATTCTCCGGAAGGGAAATGCAGGTGGTCGTAGTCCACCAACCCGCGGTCGGCGGAGCGGACAAAATTTCGCAGAGCCGACACTGATTTGCTGAATCTGCCGGAGACGAACAAGAGAAGAAGGAGCGCGATGGTGAAAACGAGCATCACGAACCACAGAAAGACATTGTCGGCTTGCAGAAAGTGACGAAGACGCGCATCGTATGCCGTTGCCATGCGTACGGTGAAAGGACCGTTGCGACGGGCAAAGTAGAAATATTCCCTGCCCTCCGTCTCGGAGAAGCGGATGTCGCTGCCACTGCCGCTCTTTCGGGCGGTGGCGACTTCGGGACGGTGAAGATGGTTCCCCATCTCTTCGACAGCATGGCCGCTCGACTCAAAAAGGACTCTGCCCGCGGAATCAATGACCGTCAAACGAACCTCCGAGGGCAACAAATGCACGAGCGAGGCAAGACGGACGGAATCCACGCCGAGGGAGTCGGGAGAAAGTCCCGCGCCGGAAACGATGCCGGCATAACTTCCCAAACGTTCTTCCAACAACTCCCGACGAAATTGACGCTCGCGGTGATACTGAAACCCGAGAAGCAAAAGAGCAAACGCCGCAAAGAGGGCAGCGAAATTCAGAAGCAAACGATTGCGAAACGACATGGGCAGAAAGGAAAATGAAAACGAAGAATGGAATATGCAGAACGGAACAGGAGAGCCCTGTTCCATACCTATATATTATATATGTGGGAAATGCGGAAAACAGACGTGACCAAAGTTGGCGCCGAAGTCGGGGTCAGGCTTCAAAACAGTAACCGTAGCCCTGCCGATTGGTGATTCGGTTGCCCTCTTCTCCGAGTTTGCGGCGCACGCGGGCAATGTGGACGTCCACAGTTCGGTCAAGCACGTAGCAGTCGTCGGGCCAAACTTCGGCAAGTATCTCTTCGCGAGAAAAGACCCGCCCGGGCTGCTTCGCCAAACAGCTGAGAATGCCAAATTCCTTGGGAGAGAGACGCACGTCCTCAGAGCCGACGGTGACCACCTTTCGTCCGAAATCGACGACCATGCCTCCGGCATTGAAGGAAGCAGGATGCGCATGGCGCACGCTCCGACGAAGCATCGCGCCAATGCGGGCAAGAACAACCTGGAGGGAGAAAGGCTTTGCGATGTAGTCGTCGCCGCCGGCGGAAAAACCGGCGAGGAGGTCGCGCTCGGCATCGCGCGCCGTCAGGAAAATGATTGGGATGGGGTTGTGTTGCTCCTTGCGAAGTTTTTCAGCCATCTGCAGCCCCGACATGCCGCCCAGCATGACGTCGAGAAGAATCAGTTCGTGGTCCGGGCGGAGAATTTCCAACGCCTTCTCCGCACTCTCGGCAGTGTCAGCCACATAGCCGGCATTTTCCAAATTGCACTGAAGAATTTCTCTCAAGTCGGGTTCGTCATCGACAACCAAGATTCGGTGTTTGTTCATGAGAAACAAAATTAGGTTAAGACTGCGACGGAGGTAACTGACGCCTCGCCGCCGGCGACGGAAAGAAATGTTCCGTTTTCGGGTGCAAGTTTAAACTTTTTCAGAGACTGCCGCGACAAGCTATTGGTTAATTTTTCGTGAAGAAACGGAAGAAACGCGCCTTCACACTTTCTTCACAAGTTTGTAACAAGAACGATACAGCCCTCCCCTACTTTTGCATCGCGCTTCAAAGCCGCAAATCGCGAAACGAAGAACACAGAATCGCGAAACGAAAGCCGAGAATCAAAAATCGAAATATAAGAAATATCAATCGAAATATAAACCAATCTCAGTTTCATTATGGAATGGATCTATCCTTCAATGGTGGTCTTTTTGTTTTTGCTCGCTGCCTTCGACCTTTGGGTCGGCGTGAGCAACGACGCGGTGAACTTCCTTAACTCCGCAATCGGTTCGCGGGCAGCAAAGTTCAAAACACTTTTGTTCATTGCCGGCATCGGTGTCTTTGCGGGCTGCGCCCTCAGTAACGGAATGATGGACATCGCCCGCCACGGCATCTTCGCTCCTCAATACTTCACGTTCCGGGAAGTGATGCTCATTTTCCTCGCCGTCATGGCAACGGACATTGTCCTGCTCGACGTGTTCAACACTTTCGGAATGCCGACTTCCACCACGGTCAGCATGGTTTTCGAACTGCTTGGTGCTTCGTTCGCCTTCGTCATTGTGAAGATGGCAACTGACGGCGCGGCGCTCGGAATGGGAGACTATCTCAACACGTCAAAAGCGCT
>JBJEAG010000085.1:0-15281 GCA_051868855.1 Alloprevotella sp.
CCTGCGACAAGAACATAAATTTGCCACCGAAGAGCCGTAAATGGCGGTCGTCAAACACAGTCGTCAAACACAGTCATCAAGCACCGTCGTCAAGCACCGTCGTCAAACAACCTTCGTCAAACAACCTTCGTCAAACAACTAATTCACTACATACATCATGAAAAAAACGATTCTCATTTTCGTCGTTCTGCTGCTTTCTGTCGTCAGCACCTGCGTGGCGCAGCGCACCTTCGTGCATCCGGGCAGCATTCTCACCAAGTCCGACTTGGAACGCATCAAACAACATGTCGAAGCCCGCGAGGAGCCGTGGTATTCCTCTTGGCAGAGTCTTCAAGCCTCATCCTACGGGAACTGTTCCCGCACGCCCAATCCCTCCACGGAGATTGGCGGCAGCGAGGGCACTCGGCAGCGGGCTTCAGCCGACGCCTACGCCGCGTTGCTGGATGCCATTCAATGGCACGTGACGGGCGAGGAACGCTATGCCATCCACGCCGTGAAGTTGCTTTCGGCATGGGGAAACACCGTGAAGACTGCCGATGCGCAGTTGTTCCAATTCCCTGCCCGCACCATGAGCATTGCTGCAGAGATGTTGCGTCATGAGGACGGCACGTTCTACGAGGGCTGGGCGGAAGCCGACTTGGCGAACTTCAAGGAGATGGTGCGTTCCGTGCTGGTGCCCGCTTGTCGTTCGCAGGCGTTGAACAATCCCATGACCTCCTGGTCCGCCCCTGCCGCGACCGGAATTCTTGCTGCCGGCATCTTTTTGGACGACGAGGAACTCTATGAGGAAGGATTAGGATATTTCCGCAGCAAGGAAATCAGCGGTTCCGTCTATAACAGCATTGCCGAAGACGGTCAGGTGAAGGAGATGGGACGTGACAACGTGCACGCCATGCTCACCCTCAACGACCTCGCACAAATGGCGCAACTGGCGTGGTCGCAGGGCGATGACCTTTGGGGAGAGGACAACAATCGCTTGCTGCGCGGGTTCGAGTATTTCTGCACCTACAATCTGGGGTACGAAGACCTGCACTACACTCCCTGGACTGCGGACGACGGCTCCACCACGTGGTTCTACATCTCCATGCACAACAACGGTTTTCGACTCAGACCGGACGGTCGGTGCTATGAGTGCGTCTATCATCACTACAAAGAACTGAAACACGTGGACACCGACACAGAAGCCCCGCATCTGACTGCCTTCACCCGTCTCGCGCGTCCCGAAAACGAAAGCGAAAGTCTGGGATTTGGCACGCTACTCTTCACCATCGACGGAGAGACGTCGCCCATGATGACTGAGGTGCCCGGTGCCGCCGAGAACCTGACTGCAGAGGCAAGCCAGGGTTTTGCGTGGCTGAAGTGGACGGATTCACACCGCGAGGATGCCAGCGGCTTCCGCGTCATGCGCTCCACGGACGGAGTCAATTATCTCACGCTCGAAAACATGGACTTCTATGCCCGCAAATCCTACATGGACACTCATGTGGAGCCGGGACAGACCTATTATTATAAGGTAGTGCTCCACAATCTGGCGGGCGAGGCGGCGGAGAGCGAAGTGGCAAAGGTGCGCGTGCCCGTTTGCGCCGGACTTCCCGACGGTTGGAGAATCGCCAACATCGGCAACGGATGGACCACCGGAACCTTCACCAGTTCCATGTCCAACTCGTTTGTGGTGGAAGGCGGTGGCGACGGTTTCCGCCGCACGGACGAGGGGCACGCCTTTGTCTGTCGCCCGCTCCGTGGGAACGGCACTTTCACCGTGCGAATGCTCCCCACGCCGCAGAACTATAATTCCATCGGCATCATGCTCCGCAGTGCACTCGCCAGCGGTTCCATGCAGATGGGCGTCACGCTCGGCGGAACGGGACTTCGCTACTCCTACGCTGTCTCGCGTCAGCAGACAGGCGGTCAGACACAATGGAAATGTGGCGACGACTTCACCCACACGCCCGTTTGGTTCCGTCTCGTGAGAGAAGGCAACAGCGTGTCGGCGTTCCAAAGTCGCGACGGCGAACAGTGGCATCTCATTCAGACGCTCTCCATGTCGCTCCCCTCTGTCGTCTATGTCGGCATGGTGGTGGCTGCGGGCGAGACCTATCGAGCAGAATTTGACCACGTGTCATTGACGACCGAGGAGACGCAGAGCGGAAGCACCAAACCCGCCAGACTCACCGCCACCTGTGCAGCCAACAACACCGTGCGTTTGGTGTGGAACGGGGTCTTCGGAGCAGAGGCTTATAAAGTCTATTGCGACGGGGTTATGGTTGCAGAAACGCCCACCAACAGCCACGATGATGCCGGAGTCGGCGAGGGACGCCACACCTACGAGGTGAGTGCCGTGGTCAATGGCGTGGAGTGTGAAAAATCCATCGCTGTCGAAGTGGAGGTCGTGCGCATCGAAGAACTGCGCGGCACCGTCATCGGCACTGCAGGGTCATGGGGCGGCAACGCCTCTGCCACACGTGATGCCGTGTTCGACGGAAACCTCGAAACTTTTTTCGATGCAACGTCCGGCAATGGCGCATGGGCAGGCATGGATTTGGGCAGTGGAAAGGAGGCACAGGTGACGGAGATTCGCTATTGTCCGCGCCAAAGTCATCCCGACAGAATGGTCGGCGGATGCTTTCAAGGTGCCAACAGCAGCACTTTCTCCGATGCTTTCACTTTTCACACCGTCAGCGAAACACCCGCCACGGGAACTTTCACAATTGTCCCCATTGACAATGCCGAACGTTATCGCTATCTGCGCTATCTCAGTCCCGACGGGGGATATTGCAACGTCTCGGAAGTGAAGTTCTTCGGAATGTATCATGAATCCGGCACAGGCATCACGCAGACCGAAACGACGAACAAGGGTAACAACCCCGTCTGCCATGACCTGCAGGGAAGGCTTGTCAATCCGACCATGCTTCATCGCGGAGTCTATATCTGTGACGGAAAAAAATATTTGGCGGAATAGTATATAATAGGTATATAGCACTTCTTCATCATGAAACCTTCATTCAGTGTTCGTTTTATTGTTCTGATTCTTTTGTCGGTTTGCGCATTCGTAACCGTTCGCGGTGCAGGCCGTCCCTCCCTTTCCATCTATTCGTTTACGCCGACCCGCGGACTTCAGCCCAATGAAACATACAGCGTCAGCGTTCGCAGCACGGCGGGCGGGGAGTGGCAGACGGTGCCGGTTTGGAACTGCGAAGTGGACATGCACCGTCGGTCCGTGGCTGCTTTCGCTCAGTTTGACACCGACGGTGGCGTGGAAGTGCGCGTGAAACTCTTGAACCCCGCCGTCCTTGAAGCAGACTCTTTGGCTCCCGTGGTGCGTCCTGCCAACGCTGCCGCGAATGTCTCCCTCAGCGAGGACGGGACCCTTCTGCATTTCACGTTGCCAAAACCGGAATATGTCAGCGTGGAATTCGGCGGTGACCGTCACCACAATCTTCATCTCTTCGCCAACCCCATGCTTCAGGAGACTTACAACGGCGACGAAGCCGACTGCATCAATTGGAATGGAGGCGGGAAGCAGCAGGATGTGTTCGTGAAGGACGCGAAACTCATCTATTTTGCTCCCGGAGTGCACCGTCCCAAAGACCTTCCGGGCGAGGACATCCGGATTCCCTCCAACTGCACCGTGTTCCTCGCTCCCGGCAGTGTGGTGCAGGCGCGTCTCATTGTGGACCATGCCGAGAATGTCCGCATCATCGGACGCGGCATCCTTGACCATCCTCTTCGTGGTATTGAGGTGACGCACTCCAAAAACGTGCTCATCGACGGCATCACCGTCCTCAATCCTCGTCACTACACGGTTTTCGGCGGTGCAAGCAGTCACGTCACCATCAGAAACCTGAAATCTTTTTCTGCCGGAAGTTGGACGGACGGCATTGACATGATGAGTTGTCATCACGTGGACGTGGAAAATGTGTTCCTGCGCACTTCCGACGATTGTCTCGCATTCTACGGTCACCGTTGGTGGTACTGGGGCGACGCCCACGACATCAACGTGAAGCGTGCCACGCTCTGGTGCGACTTTGCGCACCCCGTCAACATCGGCACCCACGGCGATGACCGCTGCGAGGAAGGCGAGGAACTGCACCACATCAGCATTTCCGACTGCCACATCCTGCGGAACAACGGCGACGGTATGCTTGCCATCAACTGCGGCGACAAAAACCGCATTCACCATGTCACTTTTGACCGGATTCACATGGAAGCGATTGAGCGCGGACGAATCACCGACTTGCGGGTCATTCATGGAGCCTACAACCGGGCGCCGGGCGGCTTCATCGACCAAATTGTTTTCTCAAACATTTTTGTGGATGAACAGTCGGCTTCCCACATCCTTCCTTCGCGAATCTATGACTATAATTCTGAACACGGTGTGAGAGATTACTCCTTCAAGAATGTGCGCTACGGTCTTCGTCTTCACAACTGTGCGACCGATGAAGACAGAAGGACATGTGAAGAGTAATGAGCTTCACAAACAATGCACTAATTTTGCATCGAAAAATACCATCATCATCATTTATATATATAATGCCATGAGAAAACTCCTTTTTTCTGTTTTGACCATCTGTTGCACCATTGCATCGCCTGCCCAGACCTACAAGGAGTGGCAGAACCCCGAAATCAACCAAGTGAACCGTGCTCCCATGCACGCAACCTTCTTCGCCTTTGAGTCGGTAGAGGCGTCCAAACTGGACAAACAACTGTCGGACAACTACGTCAGTCTTAACGGCACGTGGAAGTTCAACTGGCAGAAGGATGCCGTGAACTATGTCAGCGACTTCTTTAAAACGTCGTTCAACGATGAGGCTTGGGGAACAATGCCCGTGCCGGGAATGTGGGAACTCAACGGCTATGGCGACCCCATCTACACCAACGCAGCCTATGCCTGGGACCGTCAGTTCAAGAACAATCCACCGTTCGTGCCGGTCAAGGAGAATCATGTCGGCTTTTATCGCCGGGAGATTGAGATTCCTGCCAATTGGACGGGACGGCAGGTCATGATACACATCGGTGCGGCTTCAAGCAACGTGTATCTTTGGGTGAATGGAAAATACGTGGGCTACAGCGAGGACAACAAATTGGAGGAGGAGTTTGACATCACTTCTTTTGCCAAGCCCGGAAAGAATCTCATTGCCATGCAGGTCTTCCGCTGGTGCGATGGCACATATCTCGAAGATCAAGACTACTTCCGCTATGCCGGCATAGCCCGTGACTGCTATCTCTACTCTCGCGGCAAATCGCACATCGAAGACATTCGTGTTTACACCGACCTTGATGCGCAATACAAGGACGCCACTCTCACCGTGGACATCAAGGCAAAGGGAAGCGGCAACATCGCGCTTGAACTGGTGGATGAGAACGACAACGTGATTTGTGAGCAGAACATGGCAACAAAGCCATCCGCCCGAGCCACTTTCGAGGTGAGCAATCCCAAGAAATGGACGGCGGAGACTCCTAACCTCTACACACTGCGTGCCACGTTGAAAGAAGGCGACAAGACTCTTGAGGTGATTCCGGTCAGAGTCGGCTTCCGCAAGGTTGAGGTGAAGAACGCACAACTTCTCGTCAATGGTCAGCCCGTACTCATCAAGGGAGCCAATCGACACGAACTCGACCCCGATGGGGGCTACGTCATTTCGCGGGAACGCATGCTCCAGGACATCAAACTCTTCAAGCAGTTCAACCTCAATGCCGTGCGAACCTGTCACTATCCGGACGATGCTTATTGGTATGAACTCTGTGACGAGTATGGTCTTTACGTCACTGCCGAGGCAAATGTGGAGAGTCACGGCATGGGGTACGGCAAAGAGACGCTGGCAAAGAATCCGGCTTTTGCAAAGGCTCACATCGAGCGAAACGAACGGAATGTCGCCCGAAACTTCAACCACCCTTCCGTGATTGTCTGGTCGCTCGGAAACGAAGCCGGCATGGGACAGAACTTCAAGGATTCCTACAACCATGTCAAGGCGATGGACTCCTCGCGTCCCGTTCAATACGAGCGTGCCTTGTCGGAGGACTATGATGTGGCAGGCGATGGCTTCAGCGATGTCCATTGCCCGATGTATGCCGGCTACGGCTATGTCGAAGGATATGGAAAGAACACCAAGGCGACACGTCCGCTCATCCAGTGTGAATATGCCCACGCCATGGGAAATTCCCAAGGAGGTTTCAAAGAGTATTGGGACTTGATTCGCAAATATGACAACGTGCAGGGCGGCTACATCTGGGATTTTGTGGATCAGTCTCCGCGTTGGAAAGGAAAGAACGGCGTCATGATTTATGCCTATGGCGGCGACTTCAACCGATACGATGCCACGGATGGCAATTTCTGCGACAACGGTTTGGTGAGTCCGGATCGAAAGCCCAATCCTCACATGTATGAGGTGGGATACTATCATCAAAACATTTGGTCTGTCCTCAAAGGCGATGAAATTGAGATTTTCAACGAGAACTTCTTCACCGACCTTTCCAACCATGAGTTGCGCTGGCAGTTGGTTCGCAACGGCGAGGTCGTCAAGGCGGGTTCTGTCCACAACCTTGATGTGGAGCCCCGGCAGAAGGCTCTGGTGAAAATAGGAATGGGGGAGATTCCTGCCGACGGCTCAGAATATTTTCTCAACCTTTCTTATGTCCTCAAGTCAAAATCCGGTTTGCTTCCTGCCGGGCACGAGGTCGCACACCAGCAACTTGAAGTGCAAAAGGCAACCGCTCCTGTGTGGAAGAATGAACCACGAAAAGTCGGAGGCAGCCTTCCTGCAATTGACACAAACGACGCAAACTATCTTGTGGTGAAGGGTGAAAACTTCCAGATTGACTTCCGGAAACGGAATGGTTTCATCTGCAACTATGAAGTGGGCGGGGTGCAGCTGCTTGCGGAAGACGCTGAACTGACTCCCAACTTCTGGCGCGCCCCGACCGATAACGACTTTGGAGCCGGTCTCCAACGGAAATATGCAGTTTGGAAGAATCCCGAAATGAAACTTGAATCGCTCACTCCGAAGCAGGAGAACAATATGACCACAGTGACGGCATACTATTCCATGCCCGCTGTCTCTGCCAAACTAAAACTGACATACGTCATCGGAGAAGACGGTTCAGTCAAGGTGACGCAGAAAATGACCTCAGAGAAGCCGAATTCAAAAGTTTCAGACATGTTCCGCTTTGGCATGCAACTTCCCATGGCTAAGTGTTTCGAACAGATTGAATACTATGGAAGAGGTCCCGTGGAAACCTACAGTGACCGCAAAGACTCTGAGAACATTGGTGTCTATTGCAGCACGGTGACGAATGAGTTCTACAGTTACATCCGTCCACAGGAAACAGGCAACCACACGGACATTCGCTGGTTCAAAGTCATGAGCACTGCCGGACGCGGACTCGCCATCGTGGCGGAGAAACCGTTCAGTGCTTCTGCCCTGCACTACACGATTGAATCGCTTGACGAAGGAATGAGCAAGCGGAATCTCCACTCTCCGGAGATTGAGCCCTCCAATCTCACCAACGTCTGCATTGACCTTGTTCAATGTGGTCTTGGCTGTGTGAACAGTTGGGGCGCTCTTCCGCGTGAGGAATATCTGGTGAAGTTTCAAGACCGCGAGTTTACGTTCACTCTTATCCCCATGTGACGTTTCCCGCCGAAATCCTTTTTACACTGATGCCATCCGACTTTAAGTTATGCTGAGTTGTTGTTCGATTTATAGAACACGCCTTTAACAAATTGGGAGCGCGGATATTTGTGGCAGACATGCTCGGCTCCCCATCAAACCCGCAAAATCCCCGACGGTTCGTTCCGCCGGGGATTTTCGTTTTGGAGAAACATCACTTTTTTTGCCGCGACGAAAAAAGATTTCGCTATTTTACCGTAATTTTGCCACCGAAATCAAATCTAATCAATCAAAAACGCAAAGGATTCCACCAAGAACAATGAAACGGAACATCTGCATTCACGCCACACTCCGCGCTCAGAGTCATCGTCACTTTGAGCGAGGTTGCCGCGTATATGCCCTCCTCGCCTCCACTCCGTTCGGTCCGGGAATCCAACGACGACACACGCATAGTTTTTTCTTTTGCGCCCATTGACGCGAATTTTGAAAAGAGAAAAAGACTGGTTGGAACTTCCTCGCCGAGGGACTTCCAACTTTTTTTATTTTACACTTCAAACAAATTGAAAGACTATGCCGGCAAACAAGAATGCCTTGATAAGGTACAAGACCATAGACAACTGCCTCAGAAACAAGTTCAGAAGATGGACGCTCGAAGACCTCGTCGAAGCGTGCTGTGATGCACTCTACGACATGGAAGGAATCACAAAAGGTGTCTGCGCGAGAACCGTGCAGATGGACATTCAAATCATGAGGTCAGACAAACTGGGCTACAACGCCCCGATAGAGGTGTACGACAGAATCTACTACAGATACGCCGACCCGGACTATTCCATCACCGAGATGCCCTTGAGTTCAGACGACTGCTTGCTCATCAAACAAGCCATCGGACTCTTGAAGAAAAGTTCGGGAAACGACGAGACCGTGAAGGTGCTCGCCAAAGTGCAGAGCAGACTGAAGTCCATCTTGAATTTCGTGTGAGAAACAGGTACACAACAAACAGATTTTCCGCAGTGGACGGTGCGGAAGAAGGCTCAGAGACAAGCGCAAAAGGTTGCGGAAAAGAAAAATGAGAAAAAAATATTGCAGAATTTTTCTCCTACGAAAAAAGACTGCATTCGGCTGCTCTACCTTTGCACCGTCAAACAGAAACAAGAGCACTCTTTCACCACGGGAAACACTTTTTCGCCACAGAAGACGCCCTTAAACATGGCTCGTTAGCTCAGCTGGATTAGAGCACGGCGCTACGAACGCCGAGGTCGGGAGTTCGAACCTCTCACGAGTCACCCTGCTTTCCTTTCAAGATGTAATGCACCGCTTCAACGACGATGATTATATAAAGGAAGCAACATGGAGTCGGTAGCTTAATTGGTAAAGCGCCGGATTGTGGATCCGGAAGATGCAAGTTCAAATCTTGTCGGACTCCCTCTTTTCTCTTTCATTGAGAAGCAGCGGTTTCACCGCAAACTTTCTCGTTCGCAAAATCCCCGACGGTTCGTTCCGCCGGGGATTTTCGTTTTGAGTATAGGCGTCAGACAGCCTGCAGGAATGATTCGAAGGAGGTTCAGACGCGGTCCTTTTCGATGAGTTGCAGGAGTTTCTCGACGGCTTCTTCGGTGGGAATGTTCTTTTCGACGCATTCTTTGCCGCGATAGAGGCTGACCTTGCCGCGGGCAGCGCCAACGTAGCCATAGTCTGCGTCAGCCATCTCGCCGGGACCGTTGACGATGCAGCCCATGATGCCAATCTTCAAACCGGAGAGGTGGGCGGTGGCTGCTTTGATGCGGGCAATCGTGCCGGGCAGATCGTAGAGCGTACGTCCGCAGCCGGGGCAGCTGATATATTCCGTCTTCGTCGTACGTAACCGCGCCGCCTGAAGGATGGCAAAGGCGGTTTCGTCCTGCACTGCGTGGGAGAGTTGTTCGCCTTCTTGGCAATAGTTGAAAAGAAAGACGCCGTCGGTCAGTCCGTCGAAGAGCAAGGCGCCGAGGTCGGCGGCGGCTTGGAGTTGGAATTGCTCTTTCTCGCGGCAGTCGTAGTGTTCAAACATGACGACGGGATGGGTCAGTCCTTTGCGCCAGAGTTCGTGAACCAAGGCGCGTTGCTCGCCGAGGCGGTTCTGGTGGGAGGAGCGCGCCAGCAGGACGATACCCGCGTCGCGGCGCAGCAAGGCTTCCACTTCTTCGTCGAGTTCCAAATATTCCAAGAAGAGGAACTTCGCTTCCGCCGGGCAGCCCGCCATGAACGGCAGCGTCGGTTTTGTGAAGACGGGGAAGGCGTCGCAGCCGGGCTGCCAAGACTCGAAGTCGGTCAGATATTTCACTCCTTCGACTCGGTCGCTTTCTTTCGGCAGACGGCGACCGACATAGAGGAAGTCCGGATGGAGACTGCCCATCTCGCTCGAGCCGTCAATGCGTTCGGCAATGACGACGGGGAGACTTTTGCCGCCAATGCCCGCCACCTCGTGGGTGGGGCGGCGCGAGGGATTCACGAAGTTGAAGTCCGGCGCAGCGGAGGCGGGAATCTCGAGATGTCCGGCACGGCGGGTGACATAGTCTGCGAGGGCGTATGCCACGGGCACTTCATTCTCGGGCGGTTCGCTGAGACTGACTCGCAGGGTGTCGCCGATGCCGTCAGCGAGCAGAGCGCCGATGCCGACGGCACTCTTGATTCGTCCGTCTTCTCCCTCGCCGGCTTCGGTCACTCCGAGGTGGAGCGGGAAGTCCATGTGTTCTTCCTCCATGACCTTGCAGAGCAGACGGACGGAGCGCACCATGACTTGGGTGTTGGAGGCTTTGATGGATATGACGACGTTGGGGAAGTTTTCCTTGACGCAAACACGGAGGAACTCCATGCAACTTTCGACGATGCCCTCGGGCGTGTCGCCGAAGCGACTCATGATGCGGTCGGAGAGAGAACCGTGATTGACGCCGATGCGCAAGGCAGTGTGGTGGGCGCGGCAAATGTCAAGCAGGACTTTGAGGCGCTCCTCGAGTCGCTTCAGTTCGGCGGCATATTCTTCGTCCGTGTAGTCCACGTGTTTGAACTTCCGCGCCGGGTCGATGTAGTTTCCGGGATTGATTCTCACCTTTTCGACGATGCCGGCGGCGACGTCGGCAACCGCGGGATTGAAGTGGACGTCGGCAACGAGCGGTTGGTCGTAGCCTTGGCTGCGGAGGCGTGCGGCAATTTCGCGAAGGTTCTCTGCCTCTCGCGTTCCCTGGGTGGTGAGGCGCACGTAGTCTGCTCCGGCGTCGAAGATGGCGCGGCACTGCTCCACGCAGGCTTCGGTGTCGGTGGTCGGCGCGGTGGTCATGCTTTGCAGTCGCAGGGGTTCGTCGCCTCCGAGCGGACGGTTACCAATCTCCACGCGGTGGGAGGGGCGGGGACGATAGTTGAATAAGTCCATATTATATATAATAAGGAATAAGGGGAAACGGCGCCGACGTCAGCACTTGTAGTCGTAGGTGATGGCGGCGAGTTCTTGGTTGGCTTTGACGATTTTTTCTTTCAGTCCTTCTTTGTAGGCTCGGACTTTCTCAGCGAGTTTCTCGTCGGCGAGTGCGAGCATTTCGACGGCGAGGATGGCAGCGTTGAGTGCTCCGTTCACGCCGACGGTGGCAACGGGGATGCCGGGAGGCATTTGGTTGATGGAGAAGAGGGCGTCGAGTCCGTCGAGCATTCCTTTGATGGGCACGCCGATGACGGGCACGATGGTGGCAGCGGCAATGACACCGGGGAGCGCCGCCGCCATGCCGGCTCCGGCGATGATGACTTTGATTCCTCTTTCGGAGGCGGTGCTTGCGAACTCTTCCACCTCGCGGGGCGTGCGGTGGGCGGACAGGGCGTTCATTTCGAAGGGCACCTGCATGTCGTTGAGAAACTTGGCAGCTTTTTCCATCACCGGCAAATCGCTGGTGCTGCCCATGATGATACTAACAATGGGAGTCATGATTATAGGGGATAAAGAGACAAAGGGTCAAAGAGACAAAGAGTCTAAGAGACAAAGAGTCAAAGGGTCAAAGAGATAAAAAGTCAAAAAGTCAAAAAGTCAAAGAGACTAAGAAACAAAGGGGCAAAGAGACTAAGAGACAAAGGGGCAAAGAGACTAAGAGACAAAGGGGCAAAGAGACTAAGAGTCGCTGCGCGAAAGTTCAACGCGTCTGCGGCGCTGTTCAAAAAGGGTCAAAAAGGCAGCGCCCTCAAATCAGCACGATGCAGAAGAAGCCGCAGAGAACGCCGACGAAGACGCCCCAACCGAGGTCGCGCGGAGTGTGTTGCCGGAGGATGAGCCGCGCCGTGCAGACCATGCCGCAAAGCAGGGTGGTCAGGCAGAGCCAGCCCGTCGGGTTGAAAGAGAAGATGAGAGAGAATGCCATCAGCGCTCCAATCACTCCGCCCGAGGCGGCAGCGTGCATGCTGACCTTCACGCGACTGTTGAGAATCGTACAAACCACCTGAATCGTCAGCGCACCGGCAATGACGCCGAGGGTGAAGCGAGGCATGTGGAGTTTGTAGAGCAGGCTCAGCAGTGCGGCATAACTGATGATGCAGAGCACGTAGGGAACGTAGCGCCTTTGCCGCCGTCCCATCTGGTGCTTTGTCCAGCCGTTGAGTTTGCGATAGACATAGATTCCCAGCCGCGGCAAGAGCACTGTGAAGAAGAAGACGAGCAGTGTCAGCCACACCTTCGTCAGGAAGGGGAGGAGGTTCAGATAGCTGAACGAGAAAAGGGCGACGAAGGCAAAGACGGGAAGATAGAAGGGAGAATAGATGAGCGAGATGACTTGCGCAGTCAATACGAGCCAAGTGGTTGTCTCGTTGGTCTTGACTTCAGTTCCGCCTGTTTCGGATTCCGGAGCGGTCGTCGGCGCGTTGTCTTCTTCGGGGTCGTGGAGCGAGAACTGACGCGCTTCGTTCTTGAGGTTTTTCAGAATGGAGGACATATAGGGGAGGCTAAAGGGTCTAAAAGGTCTAAAAGGTCTAAAAGGTCTAAAAGGTCAAAAGGGTCAAAGAGTCGGCACGGAGGGCGGAGATTTGAAAGGTTTAAAGTCGTTTGAAGGGTTTGAGAGGTTTGAAAGGTTTGAGAGTTGTCTTTTGTTGTCAAAGTTGTCGTCAAGGACTTTTTGACTCTTTGTCTCAAAAGACGGTCAAGGACTCTTTGACTCTTTGTCTCTTTGACTCTTTGACCTTTTTGACCCTTTTGACCCTTTTGACCCTTTTGACCGGAGCGAAGCGACCTTTGACCGCCCGAAGGGCATTTCAGCCTCTGCGGAGGCGGGCGGTGGGGAAGCCGAGTTGGTCGCGATATTTTGCCACCGTACGACGGGCGACGTGGAAGCCTTTTTCTTTCAGTCGTTCCGCCAGCACCTCGTCGGGCAGCGGATGCTTCTTGTCCTCGTGTTCAATCAACTCTTTCAGCGCAGCCCGCACCTGGCGCGAGGAGAGCTCGTCGCCCTGGCTGCTGACGAACTGCGAGGAGAAGAAGAACTTGAGGAGATAGGTGCCATAGTCCGTCTGCACATACTTACTGCTCGTCACTCGCGACACAGTGGAAATGTCCAGTCCGGTCAGTTCCGAGACTTCGCGCAGCGTGAGCGGCACGAGTTGCGTTTCGTCGTCATCGTGGAGGAAGAAGGGGGACTGCAACTTCACGATGGCTCGCATGACGGTGAGCAACGTTTGACGGCGGCGGGAGATGAGGTTGATGAAACTCTTGGCGGCTTCGACCTTTCCTTTGGCATAGACGTAGGCGTCAAGTTGGCTACGCGAGAGTTTCTTTTTGTCGGCTTGTGCGAACATCTTCACGCTCTCGGTGAACGACGGACTCACCCTCAGTTCCGGCACGTCGCCCTGATTGAGCGCCACGCTCACCGTTCCGTCGTCGGAAACGTGGACAAAGAAGTCGGGAATGACGGTCGGCGCCTGACTGCCCGCCGCATCGCCGAAAGCACGTCCCGGCGCGGGGTTCAGGTGGGTCAGTTCGTGGAGCACGTGGTCAAAGAAGTCTTCATCGACCTTCAGTTTGCCGCGGAGCACGTCCCACTTGCGGCTCGTGAAGTCTTTGAAATATCTGTCCACCACGGTGAGCGCGGCGGCGGTGTAGGGCGTTCGGCGCTCGGGGTCGGTCAGTTGGAGTCGCAGACATTCTTGAAGCGAACGCGCACCGATGCCTCGCGGTTCAAAACTCTGCAGGATGCGGAGCAGTTTCTCCAACTCTTCGGGCGAGGTCTGCGTTTGGTGGTAGAGGAGCAGCTCGTCTTCGATGAAGGTCAGGTCTTTGCGAAGGAAACCGTCTTCATCGAGCGAGCCGATGAGATATTCCAGCACCTTTTTCTCGTGGTCCGTCAGGTCGTATTCTCCGATTTGCCGCTGCAGGTCGTCGTAGAAAGACGAGGAGTCAGCCCACTGCATCTCGGTTGTGTTGTCCTGCGCCTCGGCGCGTTCTCGAAGATAGGAGGGAACGTCATCTTCGGAGAGATAGTCGCCGAAGTCGTCGCCGTCGGTGCTGCCGGTGCGTTCGTCGCCGTCGCTGAAATCATCGTCGGCGTCGGCACGTTCGTCGGCATCGTCGCCTTCGTTGTTGGCGTCGGCAAAGTCATCGTCGGCGGTGTCGGCGCGGTCGGCGTCAGCGTGGTCGGGGAAATCCTCCTTGTCTGCTTCCTCCAATGCGGCGTTGTCAATCATTTCGTCGCGCACTCTTTCCGCCAGCATGGTGATGGGCAGCTCCACGAGATTTGCCACGGCAATCTGAAGAGTCGATTGCTGCTGCACCTGCTCCAAGGACTGAGTTTGTTCGAGTTTTTGACGCATGAAGGTTGAATTTGATAAGGCAAAATTACAGCAAACGCGCGAATCACGGAAGTTTCCGCCCGTTTTTGCTGCGTTTCGTGCGTCATTCCGCCGTGAATCTCGGAAAACAGAACGACTTCAAGGCGGAGATTTTCGTTCGCAGACGCCGTGGCAACGTTCTTTTCTTGGGAGTTGTCACTTTTTTCTTGGGATTCGTTAGTGTTCGCCTTAATGATGAACACGTGTTCGCCTTAATGATGAACATGTGTTCGCCTTAATGATGAACACGTGTTCGCCTTAATGATGAACACCAACAAATCGGCAGACAGAAATGACAAATCGGCGGACAGGAACGACGAGTCGGCAGATAAAAACGTGATTTCTGGCGAACAGACGATGCGATGATCCCGTGTTCCGCCCCGCACGAGCCGGTTGTATGAAAAAAATGGACTAATTTTGCTGCATAAATTTGCGAAGATGGGCGACGGCTCGGCATAAGTTGCAAGCAAGCTTGCCCCTTCTGCTCTCGCCTTGCACCATCTTTGCTGCACCAAGCCCCACCTTAAATCCGAAAAGCATGATTACAGTTTATGTCATGGCGACCTGTCCGGACTGTGTGCAGGTCAAAGCGCGTTTGAAAGACAGTCCGAACCATCGGCTTGTCGATATCGGCGAGCACGTCCGCAATCTCAAAGCGTTCCTCCGGCTTCGCGACAGCCACCCCGCTTTTGAAAGCATCCGCGCAAAGGGAAGCGTGGGCATTCCCTGCTTCGTCACGGAAGACGGCAGCGTCAGTTTCTCCGACGATGCCGCCGACGCTGCCAACGTGTTTCCAACAAATGACGCCGCACCGGACGCCGTGGCAGACGGTGCCGCCTGCAATCT
>JBJEAG010000086.1:0-3472 GCA_051868855.1 Alloprevotella sp.
TTACAGCCCTCTTTCTTGGGGCGTGTCTCTTACCCAGCCCTTACGGACTGGGCTGTTGGTTCGGTCGCTTGCGCTCCCTCATCGGGCCTGCAGTCCTTTCCATCCGGTCAGGGGGGGCTTGTCCATCTCAAGCATCAACGAATCCAAACCTTTACAATCGTTTACCGAACAGCAATTTTTCGTTCTCATCTCTTGATTTGTCGCTCCTGTCTGCCGATTTGTCATTTCTGTCTCCTATTCCCGTCGGTGTTCGCAGGACGAGCGGAAAGGTGTTCGCAGGTCGAGCGGAAAGATGTTCGCAGGACGAGCGAACAAGTGTTCGCAGCAGGAGCGAACACTAACAACTTCCAAGAAAGAAATGACAAGTCCCAAGAAAAGAATGACGACTCCCAAGGAAGAACTGACAACTTCCAAGGAAAAACTGTCAATGTCCAAGAAAGGAATTATGTTTAAACCTTGTCGTGTTGTCTGCGGGCGTTCCATCCGGCGCACGTTCCCTCCGTCGGCTTCGACTTAGCATCCGTTTCCGCGCCTCCCTCCTCCCGTTCCTTTTCTTCCGCCTCCCGTTTTCGCGCCTCCCGCACCCCGTTTCTTTGAATGTTAAAAACGCGTTTCACATTTTCGCCCCAAAACTGTCCTCAAAGGAAGGAAATTGAACAGAATTTAACAAACGCGTGTGCTCCCGAAACGCCCGCCCACAAAGGGCTCTTGACGCGAAAAACATGTTGGGCGACATAAAAATGACAAGCTTCGCCGAAGTCTTAAAATCAAGGGTGGAAAACGTTAAAGTGGTGATTTGTAAGCAGAAAGATTTTGCCAAAAGGCAGAAAATGCCTACCTTTGCACCCGCAAACCTCACGAGGAGAGAGGCAACCCGCCCGACCATGCCGCTGCGTCGGTTTTGTCATGACGGTTGTTGCACGCCTTCAGCGCCGAGAGAGCAACTTCTCTCACCGCTCCATCAGTACGCGCCTCGCGCCACGCTGACCTTCGGACGCTTCGTCGTCCCACCGGGCACTCTCATCCCACTGCCGGATATGCACACTCGTCTGTCCGCTGACACTTCCCGGCGAGCCAAGCAGCATGGCTAAGCTCCGCCTCGCTCGCCCCGATGGATTACCCGGCGGTCCTCGTGAAAAATTAAACACAATGCAAATCAAAAAGAACATTTTCCTTTTAGCAACACTCATCTTCTTCACCTTCGCCGGCACAGCATTCGCTCAGCAGGCTGACGGCAAAGCCTCTTATTATGGCAACTCCTTGCACGGACGTCGCACCAGCGACGGTTCGCGCTACCACAAAGACAGTCTCACCTGCGCTCACCGCACGCTTCCTTTCGGAACCATGCTGAAGGTGCGCAACGTCAAAAACGGAAAAGAAGTCATCGTGAAGGTGACGGACCGCGGACCTTACTGCAAGGGACGCGTCGTGGACCTCTCCATGGCTGCCGCCAAAGAACTCGGCATGGTTGCCTCCGGCGTAGTGCCCGTGCAGGTGGAAAACATCGGACACATCAACGATGCCAACATCGGAGAAGTCCTCGCGCAGCATCGTCTGCCCGAAAACAAATTCATCGACCCCGCCACCGGCGAGTCCTACACCATGGAAGAATGGCATCAGCGCAGCCTCGCTGCTCAGCAGCCTCGCTACAAAGTCTTGCAGGACAAACTCACTGCCAAGTCAGCCACTCCTAAAAAGAAATAATTCCCAAAACTTCAGCGGATAGATTCTCTTGACTGTGTCCATTCTCACCGGGCGCAGTCTTTTTTGTGGAATGGGAGGTGTGTCAAAATTATATTTTGGCAGCCCCTTCGGCGATGCGTCAGAATGTCTAAGATGCAAGGCACTGAGGATGAGGGCGTAGGGAGTGTACTTAAGTACATGATCAAGCTCGAATCCGATAGCAACGCAGCAGATTGGCTATTATGACACACCGCCATCTTCTCCTCCCTCGTCAGAAATGCGTAACTTCGCGCCGCGAAACCAGTTTTTCATCTCATGACCATTCTTGTTTTCACCATCATTCTCCTGCTGGCAGCCTATTGCGCCGGTCTGCTCGGTTCGCTGACCGGACTCGGCGGCGGCGTTGTCATCATTCCCGTTCTCACCCTCGGCTTCGGCGTGGATTTCCACTATGCCATCGGAGCGGCGCTCGTCTCCAGCATCGCAACCTCCAGCGGTTCCGGCAGTGCCTACGTCAAGGAAGGCATGACCAACGTGCGCCTCGGCATGTTCCTCGAAATCGCCACTTCCATCGGAGCAGTCTGCGGCGCCGCGATTGCCATCTACTTGAACAACAACATCATCGCAGTCATCTACGGCTGCGTGCTTCTTCTGACTGCCGCCATGCAGCAGCGCCGCAAAAGCGACCACGACGGCGTGAAAGGCTCGGAAATGGCGCGACGCCTCCGGCTCTACGGCACTTTCCCGCAAAAGGACGGCTCGCTGAAAAGTTACGAACTGCGCCACGTCGGCGGAGGCTTCAGCGTGATGTATGTCGCCGGCGTGTTGAGTGGTATTCTCGGCATAGGCTCCGGCGTGCTGAAAGTGCTGGCGATGGATGCCATGATGAAAGTGCCCTTCAAGGTGAGCACGACCACGTCGAACTTCATGATGGGCGTCACCGCCTGTGCCTCTGCCGTGATTTACGTGCAGCGCGGCATCATCGAGCCGGGCTTGGCTTGTCCCGTCATGATTGGCGTGCTGCTCGGCGCACTGACCGGCGCCCGACTGCTGAAGCAGATGAACGTGAAGGTGTTGCGCCAAATCTTCTGCGTCGCCATCACCCTCGTCGCCCTCAACATGATTTGGCAGGGCATGGCAGGACAATATTAACGGCTCTTTCACCATTAATGCTCTTTATTTGATTCATAAAAGGGCTCATAAAAAAATAATTAATGAGACTTTGACGAGGCAATTAATGGAGGGAAAAACCTGAAACTTGAAACCGCGGCTCTGCCGCTCTGAATTTTGAAACTTGAAAATGCGCACAGCGCCCCCAACCTTATGACCATTCAAGACCTCATTGCTCGCACGCTTCGCATCGGTGTCACCGTTGCCTGCGTCATCGCCTTTGTCGGCGGCATCATCTATCTGGTGAACCACGGCAGCGAACCCTTTGAACTGGAGCGTTACCTTCACTTCAGTTATTCTGACCCGCATTCTCCCGCCTACACCACGCTGGGTGGCATCCTTAGCGGTTTCCTCGGTTTCACCGCCGTCGGTTGGATTCAGATGGGCGTGTTGGTGCTCATCCTCACTCCCGTGATGCGCGTGTTGTTGTCTATGTTTGACTTCCTTCGGGAGCGCGACTGGCTCTACGCAGTGATTTGTGCTGTCGTTTTGGCGGTCATCATCAGTAACTCGCTTGAGGGCATGGCATGACGTAGTTTTAAGACGGTAGTATTTATAAGTATATTATTGCTGTCCGGTAAACGGTCCTAATGAATTGAATTCGTTGGTTTTTGAGGTG
>JBJEAG010000087.1:0-15163 GCA_051868855.1 Alloprevotella sp.
GTTTGTGTATAGTTTGTGCGCCAACTATACACACTGAAACCTATTGAAGTTCAGTGCAATGTATAGTTCTGTGTATAGTTTGCATAGTTTTTTTGTTCCCTTTTTTATTACGTATAGTATAGTGTAAACGAAGTGCGCCCAAACCCTACACTACATCACAAATTCTTTCGCGCAATTTTTTTCATTCCTGTGGACACTGGTTTTGCAGGTGAGCCAATTGATTGGACCACCTGCAAAAGAATCACAAGAGTCTTTCGTCCCTGTTGCGCCTATTGGCACAGAGCATAAAAGTCAAATATTGGATTTATTGGAATCTCTGAGATGCTTGATTCCTCAAAACGCAACGGATTGGTATTCTGTGCCTATCAGATGAATTTGATGCATGATTTTTTCTTCACAATCCTTGGTTGGTTTAAGCATCCCGTGAATGTATTTCCCCAACAGCTGCGGATTGATTTCAGCCCTTCTGCAGAATTCCTTTAAGTTTAACTCGGGATGAGTAAGAAAGAATCTCTGGAAAGCAGATGGTTCAGCATCTTCATAATCAAAACTCTCAAAACTAAGATCCACATCAAGTTTTCTCCAATGTAGTCCATCATAGCCAATAGTATATGAGTTTCGCTCTTCATCTGTTGCTTGCATCAGAGCAGGATACCAAAGAAGAGATTGACGACGAATGTCACCATTCTCTTTTTCTATATAAATATGTTCTGAAGTAAACCAAATCCGTTTCATAAAACAGCATTTAAAGATTGAAGTACTCATTCCAACGAGAGACAATAATGTCTTTATTCTCCTCTATAACTAAGGAGATTTTCTTTTGATCCTTGGCTTTGATTCCATGACTTTCTCTCACAACAATACCTTCTTCAGTAAAGTCGTATATAGCATAACCACCATTGCCTTCAACATGCACATGAATAGGTTCATGTTCTTTACTATAAAAGAAAAAGGAATATCCAAAGAATCTAAATATTTCCGGCATAATCTTCGTTTTGTGCACAAATATAGTCCAATAAAAAGTTTCAAACGTCAATCTCCGAAAAATCTTTTCACGCTCAGAAATTCATTTTGAAGCCGAGGCTGAGGATTTCGTTGAGTTGGAAATAACTCTTTCCTTCCTTGCGCTGCGCGGAATCATCGAAGCGGGGATAGATGAAGAAACGGGTGGAGAGAAAATCATTTATCTTCAAGTCGAACGTGTTCTCCCACTCCACCTGTACTTTGCGGTAGTCCGTGAAGTAGTAGAGGCGGGAGGTCCAAGAAATCTGTTTACAGATTGTCCACTTGCTGTTGACCGTGATGTTCGAACCGCGCTCCCATTTTGTGTGGCTGCCGGCATTGACGCCAAAGGAGGGAGAGAGTTCTTTGCGATCGACATATTTGAACTTCAAGGCTAACGGAGAAATGGCAGCACTGATGTTGAAGTTTTTCTTGGAGAGTTTATAGTCCATACCGATGGAGAGCAGCGATTCAAAAGGCGACATGAAGTCGGAATAGACCTTTGGGTCGTTGGCTTTGTAGCCTTTGTAGAACTGTGTCCAACTTTGAAGCATGACGGTGTAGTACCAGTTCTTGAACGCCTGCACGCCGAGTTTGTTGGTCAGACGGAGGAGGTCGGTGTTGGTTCGGAACTTGTGTTCATCGTCGTCTCGAGTGGTTTGGAAGCCAAGCCTCATTTCGAGTTTGTTGTCCCAAGAGATTTTCTTTTTGTTGTTGAAGTTTGCATCAATGGTCACCGTGGCGAGCAGCGCGTTGTTGCTTTCGCCACCTTTGTACCAGTTGTCTGACACATAGTTTTGAGTGAACTGAAGCGAGAGGTCGGTCTTGAAGGTCCAGAAGTTGGGTTTGCGCACGATGATGCCGAGGTCGTCATCGTCCTTGAGCACAGTTGAGGACGAGGGCGGCGCCGCGGGTTCTTTTTTCTTCAATCGGTCGGTCAGTGTTGTTTGTTCAGTTGCCCCTTCCTTGATGGCAGTTTCGAGATTCATTGTGCCTTTTCCGTCTTCTTCGCCGACCACATACCACGGTTCGCGAGCATAGACGGAACGGAGCAGCGACTGCTGTGCCCCGACGAGGAGGTCGGTCTTCTCAGATATGCCTCTGCCGAGGAAGAACGTGGAACTCTCTTCGGGCAACGTGCCGAGCGTTTGGCGAAGCACGGACTCATAGAGCACGGGCGAGCCGAGCAGCAGGGCAAAATAGGGGTTGGAGGGCGTGACTGCCACACTGTCGGTTTGCGCAAGGAAGATGCGTTTGACGGAGTCGAGTTTCTCGGCGTAGCGGGTGACGACAGAGGTGAAGTGGTCGGGCTGCGAAGAGGAGCCGCCGCGGTGGGGCGGACGCACATTCTCTGCTGTCGCGCTCGGAGTCAGCAGTTGGCACAGCAGCAGTGCGGAGAGAGAGAAGGCAGTTCGGATGGTCATGGTCTTGAAACGGCACATAGCCGCGAGGATGGTGTGTATATATATTATATTGTATATAGTTCAAAAGAAGCGAACGGCATCTTGCGCGAAGCAAATGCTGTGTGTTCATTTTTTCTTCCCGCTTTTTCGTTTGAAGAGTTCGGACCAGCGGTTGAAGTCTTTTTGCAGTGCGATGCCTACGCCCTGGGTCGTGAGCGAAGTTCGGGTGAAATATCGGTCAGTCGTTTCACTGTAGGCTTTGAGGCTGATGTTGCCTTTCGGAGTGAGAAGATAGCGAACGTCGAAGTCCCCGACGAAGTTGGAACCGTAGGTGGTGCGCTCGCGATAGCCAAAGTTACCGTTGATGAGCAGGCGGTCGTTGAGCAGTCGTCCTTGCAAAAGTCCGTCCACCTCCATGTCGCTCCATCCCATCGTGCCGGGCGAGAAGTTGGTGCCAAAGGTCCAGTGGGACTGAGTGCCGAGCATTTCGGAGATGGCGTTGTTGAGTTGGGCGGAGAGGGTCGTCGAGAGGAACGAGCGCATGGCTGCGGCAGACTGTCCGCGCCCCGCGTTGTCGCTTCCGTTCTCAATGCCGCCCGTGTTGGTGGTGTAGAAACGACCAACGCCGAGGAGATAGAGAGCCTGTCGGTTCATGTCTTCCTCCGTGGAAATGAGGCGGAGCACCATCTGCTTTTCGTCCTCCGAGATGCCGGAGAGGTCAAGGTCGAAACTGACCTGCGGTGCTTTGACCTGCCCGCCGATGTTGAGCACGGTGTTCACTTTGACGTTCTTGTCGCTGAATCCGGCGCCATAGTTCAAATCACTGAGGCGCGCACCGTTCACAGTGTAGTATGCCTTCAAATTCAGTCTTCCCTCACTCGGAATTCCGGTGAAAGCAAGTGTGCTTCCGGGCTGCAGAGTCAAATCTTTGCGGATGATGTCCTGCACGCTGAACTTATAGGTTCCTCGAACGATGTGATAGGTTCCATACATCTCAAAGCCGCTTCGGTTGTTGAAATTCACGCGAATCGGACCTTCGCCGTAGGCAGTGATGGCATCGCCGGAGCGGGAGTCCGTGATGACTTTGAACTCGGCAGAAGGATTGGCATCGATGAGAAGGTTGAGCACGATTTCCGTGCCGGAAGGAGCAGCTTCGCGGGGCGTGAACGTGACCGGAGTCTCGGAAAACTCAGCGGCTTTCATTTTCTCCTCCGCGTCGTGGAAGCGGAAGGCGTCGGCATTTTCTCCCGCATCGCCGCTGTCGGTCAGCGTATAGACGAACGTGGTGGGCGATTCGGGACGAAGGTTGATGTCGGTCTGCAGGTAGCCGGGCAGTCCCATGATGTGAACGTTTCCGCTTCCGACAGCCCGACATTGGAAGGGCATTTCGTCGTCTTTCTGTCGGTCATAGCAAAGGAGACGGTTGGCTTCGACGCGGAAATCATAGCGCAAGTTCTTGAGGTGCGTGTGTCTCAGTGCTCCCGTGACTTCGCCCTTACCGCCGCGTCCGTCGTCCATGGCGAAACGGTCGAAGAGGAAAGCGCCGGGCTCCATTTTCAGCGTGCCGTTTCGGAGTTTATAAGTCACACCCGTGACGGGAATACGGGCTGCCACGTCGGCTGTCACCTGCCCGCCGAGGTCGAGCCCCTTGAAGGGACCGTAGAGTTTCACGTCGCCCGTGGCATTTCCCTGAAAATCTTCGAAAATACCATCAACGTAGCGACAAAGGAAACGCAGGTCGGTCTTCTTCGCCTTCATGTCCAGCGCAAGTGCCTTCTCCTTGATGCCGACATAGCCCGTCAGTTCCGTTCCCTGCTTTCCGTCTTCGGTGAGTCTCATGTCAGCATCGAGGAAGAGGCGGCCCGTCGGAGCTTCCCAACGACCATTGATGCGGGAACGCCCCATGTAGCAGTCGTTGAAAAGGAAGTCGGGAACAAAAAGGCGGGCTTCGATGCGCGGGTCTTCCGTGGTGCCTGCCAAAACCACTCGTCCCGTGGCACTGCCGGCAAAGGAGACGTCGTCAAAGTTTACAAGGTCGAGAATATATGCCACTTCCACGTCCTTCAAGTTGGCGACGACAGAGTCTGTGCCGTGGGGAGAAAGACGTCCATCGACGGTCAGACTTCGCTGTCCGGAAGCAATGCCCACGTGTTGCAAATCAATTTCTTTTCCGGCGATGAGAAGATTTCCCGAAGCCACCTGCCAGAGGCTGTCGGCAAGGAAGAAAGAGGTGGGTTGTATGCTGACGCGATAGTCCATCTTCCCTCCGGCACGGGGCAGTGCACGCAGGGTGGCAGCGAGGCTTCCTTCATATTTTCGTGTCGCCGACTCCAACGCCTTCCACGAAAGTTTTGCGGGCAGTTCTCCGTCACGGGTGTCCAACTGTGCCTCCAGACGGAAAGGACGACCGGAGATGTTTCGGACGGTTTGGCAGAAGAGGTCATAGTTGCCGCCCGAACCGGAGATGTAGCAACCGGTGCGGCCGAAAGAGTTGGAACCAATGCGGAAACTGTCGGTGCCGACGGTCAGCGAGGAGCGGCGGCGTGCATCGTCGGAAAGAAGGAGTTGCACATCGACGCCGTTTTGGGCGAGCGCAATGTCGGTGCCAAACAGAGTGTTCAAAATGTCGGCGCTTTTCCAGTGCAGACGCCCGCCTGTGGTCTGGAAGTTTTCGGAAGCGGCGGCAAGCCGCGTCTGAGCGGAGTTCGACTGAGAGACACTGCGGTGGGACACGGTGTCAGCCAAAATGCACTGCCACTTTTCCTTCAAAGCAGCCACCAGTCGCGTCGGCGAGAGATTTCCCTGCAAATCGGCGTCAAGGAAATCGCTGCGCAGACGGAGGTCTTCGCCCTCGGCAGAGGGTTGGAGCAGTAGCGTCAAATCCTGAAGCGAAGCGTTGCCGTGGGGACCTTCTTTCAGCGTTACGTCGGAAAGATGAATGTCGGCACGTTGCCCCCTCTGCCCCGGACTGAGGAGTTCGGCAGTCAGTTTGCCGCCCACAGAGGCACGTTGCCACGCAGCGGGCATTCCGAGCAGTTGAAGTTGGAGGTTTTGAATTTCACCTTGCACGTTGCCGCTCAAGAGTTTGCCTCCTCCCCACTCCACCTTTCCTTCCACGTCTCCCCTCGCCTGTTCGTCGAGAGAAGAGAGAGAGGCACGAAGTGCGTGACGGAGGGAAGCGGCGTGCTGATAGTCCAAATTGAGGCTTATGTCTTTCAAATCGTTGCCGCGCCATTGAACCTGCGGAACACTGACCGAGGAACGAGCAGCCAAAACGGCTCCGTGCTGCAGCGTCGAAGAGACCTCGGCGCGAGCTGAAAACATGGTTGGAAGCGTTTCGGAGGCAAGGAGCGAGGACAGAGCGACATCACGAGCGGAGACAACTCCCTGCAAACGACCGTTGTCGGCAGTGGCTTGCACATCTGCTTCTCCGCAGTCGGTTCGTAGCGTGGCGCGGAGACTGCCGCGGTCTGTGGGAAGGCGATATGCGGCGGTGGCGTTCAACTGTACCTCGCCCACTCTTTTCAGTACGCCACACAGTGTGCTGTCGGCAACGATTCCGCGAGTCAGTTCGGCGAGACTGCCGCGAGCGGCAAAGAGTTGCAGGTCTGTCACTCCGCAATCGCCTTTTTCGGCACCGTCCCAGGCATAGTGTCCCTCTCGCGCCGCCGCCCACAGCGTTTCGTCGCCATCAACGGAAAGATGAAGTCCCTCAGCCGTCAGTTTGCCCCGACGGCATTCCAGAGCGCTTTGCAGCGAGAGAAGATGGGGAACACGGTTCAACGCTTCAACGCCAAGAAAGGCGAAGTCGCGAGTGTCGAGGTTCAAATCGGTCTTGAAACGGGAAGTGGAGAGTGTCGCAAGCGGACGGGCGGAACGTGAGTCGAAAGCGGCGGTGAGTTCTTCGGCAGAAACGGAGGAACGAGGCAAACGGCACTGAAGATTTACCAAACGTGCCGAGCGAGCGTTACCTTCTAAAATAAAAGAAAGATGGTCGAGGCGTAGTCCGCTCTTTTCGCTGACAGCAAAGTGGCGCACACGCAAATTCATCGAATCGGGACGCAACACACGCAGACTGACGTTGGCATCTAAATCATTTAAAGAGAGATGGTTTACGTCAAGTCCGGACGGACGGCGGGGAAGATGGCGCGCATCGTAGCGAAGACTCACGCGACGCATAATCAAAGAGCGCACACTTAAATTCAAAGGTTTGGAAGGACTGTCGTCGGAACTCTTGAAAGCGTCAAGCACGAACTGGAAGTTGGGAGCTGCGTTCGCCGACTCTTTGTAGAGATTCACGTCGGTGTCGAGCAGAGAAAAAGTGCGGATGACAAGACGCTCTTTCACCAATGAGCGAAGTTCGATTTTGCAAGAAACCATTCCCGCTTGCAAAAGCCACTCCCCTTTTTGGTCTTTCACCTTCACGTCGTGCAGAATGACGCGGTTGAACAAATCAACCTGCACATCACCAATACTGACTTCCGTCTTCAACGTATTTCCCAAAAGTTCTGCGGCAGTGGAGGCAATCCAATTGCGACACGTCGTCAGATTCAGCACCGCCAACAGGAGCGTATAAGCCAAAAGCAGCACGGCAGTGGTCCACTGCAGAAACTTTCGGAAGGAGTGTCGGCGGGGTTGGAAAGACATGGGCAAAATGCGGTTGTTCGGTCGGTGAAAGACGCTAACTTTAATATCGGTGAAAGACGCTTACTTTGATGTCGGTGAAAGACGCTAACTGTGATAATACTGCGCAAAATTACGAAAAACGGCGTGAAACGCCGCGTTGCAACGCCCCGCCTTTCGTTTTTTTGACTACAAAAGAATTTTCACGACAACAGAGACAACCATGAACAACGTTTTCGCATTGTCACAGTTGTCTCTGTTGTTGTTTCTAAATTGCTGCCGACGAGGGGAGACGGTCAGACGAGTTTCACTTTCTCGAGGGGTTGTTCCTTCTCGCAATATTCGCATCGGAGCATGATGGGGTCTTCGTGGCTGACGACGAAGCGGGTGGACATGGGCTCGTTGTTGGTGATGCACTTGGGGTTGGCGCACTTCACGATGCCGGCGATGGTTTGCGGGAGCGTGACGCACTTCTTCTCCACCACTTCATAGTCTTTGATAATGCAGAGTGTGACGTTGGGAGCAACGACGCTGAGGAGGTTGAGTTCGGCGTCGGTGAAATATTTGTCACTAATCTTGATGATGCTTTTGTGACCCATCTTTCGGCTTTTGAGATTGTAGCCGACCATGATGGAGGATGGGTGTCGGATGTCTTCCAGATGGAGGAGACGCACCACTTCAAAGAGGCGGGAGGAAGGTATGTGGTCGATGACAGTGCCGTTCTGGATGGCTGCCACCATGAGTTCTTCGCGTTTCATGATTTTAGGGAATTAAGGTGTTAAACAGTGATGCCGAGCGTGTTGCAGATGATGGCTTGGCGGGCATAGAGTCCGTTGCGCGCCTGCTGGAAATAGTAGGCGTGAGGGTCGTCGTCCACGTCGTAGGCGATTTCGTTCACGCGGGGCAGCGGGTGCAGCACTTTCATGGTGGGCTTCGCGTCTTTCAGCATGGAGGCTTTCAGGATATAGACGTCCTTCACTCTTTCATATTCCATGAGGTCGGTGAAGCGTTCGCGCTGCACGCGGGTCATGTAGAGGATGTCGGCGTGGGAGATGATGTCGGCGTTGAACTCTTCTTCTTCGACGAAGGGAATGTTTCGGCTTTGGCAGTAGAGTTTATATTCCTCGGGCATGGCGAGTTCTTTCGGTGCGATGAAGTGGAAGGTGGGGTTGAAGTGTCGCATCGCCATGATGAGGGAGTGCACGGTTCTGCCGTATTTGAGGTCTCCGACGAGGTAGATGTGGAGGTTGTCAAGTGTGCCCTGGGTTTTGTAGATACTGTAGAGATCAAGCATGGTTTGCGTGGGGTGCTGGTTGGCTCCGTCTCCGGCATTGATGACGGGCACGGGTGAAATTTCGGCGGCATATCTTGCGGCTCCTTCGAGATAGTGTCGCATCACGATGACGTCGGCGTAGTTGCTGACCATCATGATGGTGTCCTTGAGCGTTTCTCCCTTGGTGGAACTGGTGACTTTCGGGTCGGTGAAGCCGATGACTCTGGCTCCGAGACGGTTGGCGGCGGTTTCAAAGGAGAGACGGGTGCGCGTGGAGGGTTCGAAGAAGAGCGTGGCGACGACTTTGTCCGAAAGGATGGTGCGGTTCGGTTCGCGTTCAAACTTCTCTGCCTGATGGAGAAGATTCATGATGTCTTCTCGCGAGAGGTTGGCGATGGTGACAAGACTGCGGTTTTCTTTCATGGTGAAGGTGGTTGAAGAGGGGTTTAGAAAGAAATGAGAGTGCTATATATAATAAGGTATAAAGGTGCTATATAATAAGGTATAGAGAAACAGAACTGTTCTCAGAACTCGGGCACTCCTGCGGGAGGCGGTGCGAAGGGAATGTCGGAGGACGGCGGGAGGTCTTCCATGCCTGCCGGCGGTGGCAGTTCCTGTGCGCCGTTCACGCGGGAGCCGATGAATTCTCCGCTGCCGGTGTCAGCATTGGCGGAAGAGCCGACTCCTCCGGCATCTTCTTCTTCGTTCTCGAAGCGGGCATATTCATCCTTGAATCTGAGTCGCACGGTACCGACGGCACCGTTACGGTGTTTGGCGATGATGATTTCAGCCTTGCCGCGCAGGTCGGTTCCGTCCTCGGCGGTATAGATTTTGTAGTATGCCGGACGGTGGATGAAAATCACCATGTCGGCGTCCTGTTCGATGGCTCCGGATTCACGGAGGTCGCTCAACTGCGGACGTTTGTCGGCATCGGGTCTTTGTTCGACGCTACGGTTCAACTGGGAGAGAGCGATGATGGGGATTTGGAGTTCTTTGGCGAGACCTTTGAGTGAGCGGCTGATGGTGGAGACCTCTTCCTGTCGGCTTCCGAAACTCATTCCCGAGGCGTTCATGAGCTGGAGGTAGTCAATCATAATCATCTCCACCTTGTGCTCCTGCACGAGTCTTCGTGCTTTGGAGCGAAGTTCGAAGACGGAGAGCTGGGGGGTGTCATCGACAAAGAGCGGAGCACCGACGAGTTGTTTGATTCGGATGTCGAGCTGACTCCATTCAAAGGGTTTGAGTTGTCCCGTCTTGAGAGTTTCACCTTTGATGTCGCAGACGTTCACGATGAGACGATTGACCAACTGCACGTTTGCCATTTCGAGCGAGAAAATCGCCACGGGTTTTCTCTGATCGACCGCAATGTTCTTTGCCATGCTGAGGGCAAAGGCTGTCTTACCCATGGCGGGGCGTGCGGCGAGCACGACGAGGTCGGACTTGTGCCAGCCGGAGGTGATGCGGTCGAGTTCGTGGAAACCGGAAGGAATGCCGCTCATACCGTCCGTGCGTGCTGCCGCTTGTCGCAGCATTTCGTAGGCTTCGTTGATGACGGGGTCAATTTGCGTGTAGTCTTTCTTCAGACTGGACTGCGTCAGTTCGAAGAGTCTTCCCTCCGCCTCCTGCATGAGAAGGTCCACGTCCTGTGTGCTGTCGAAAGCCTTTTCGCGGATGTCACCGGTGAAGGTGATGAGTTCGCGCGCCAGTGCTTTTTGGGCAATGATGCGGGCGTGATATTCAATGTGCACAGCCGATACGACGAGTCCGCTGAGTTCGGAGATGTAGAAGAGTCCGCCTGCTTCCTCGAGTTCCTCCTGCGAGCGGAGGAAGTCGGTGACGGTGAGGATGTCCACCGGCTTCTCTTCCATGTTGAGGCGCACGATGGTTTTGTAGATGAGTTGATGGCGGTGGTCATAGAAACTCTCGGGGCGGAGGATTTCGCACACCTGGAAGTAGGCGTGCTTTTCAATCATCAGCGCTCCGAGCACTGCTTGCTCGAGTTCGATGGCTTGAGGCTGCAGGTGTCCGGGCAGGTCCTCGGGTGTGGGGCGGGAGAAATTCTTGCGATTGCGAGAATATTTGGGTTTGAAGTTGTTGTCGTTTGGCATGAGAGGGAGGCGGCGGAGCCTTGTTTCAAGGTTTAGGGTTTCGGTGATTCCACGTGCTGGTAGCAGCCCATGTCGGGTGCGGAGGTGCGGGGACGTCCGAGGAGGTCGGTGGGATAAGTGGCGGCGGAAACGGCGGGGTCAGCGTTACCCACGGCTTTCGACTTCTCGTTCAGTTCGAAGCTGAAGAAGAGCGTGTGCAGGTCAAATTCCGGGGAGAAATTGTGTTGGTTCGAGACGTTCTCCTCCGTGTCGTCCGCCTTGTCCCGGAAGCAACTGCGCCAGTGTTCGTCGGGCGTTTCCGGAATCGGTGTGTTCACGAGACTGTGGTCGAAGAGATAGTTGAACTCCGTGTCCGGATAGTTCTCCGCTCTCAGTCCCATCACCTCGTCCGAGGCATAGCCCGTGATGATGCTGTTCGTGAAACTCAGGTTTTTCAGCGGCATCGGACTACCGTCCGTTTCGGAGAAGTTGGCAAAGTCAAGTGCGACACCGCTGCCGCCCGTGAAGACATAGAAGCGAGCAATCGTGCAGTGAACAAACGCCACGTCGCCACCGCGCACCGTCACACAGTTTCCGCCTGCGTTGGTGATTTGACAATTCCCGACGCGCACTTTCGAGCCGTGGAGTTCCAGAGCGTTGTGCATGGTGTTGTGAACGATGGAGTTTTCCAGCGTGAGTTGCGTCTCGTCGGTTGCAGCGGCGGGCGGACAGAGAAGAATGCCAAACATGCCGCTGTGGATGTCGGCAAAGTTGATGCGGTTGTCGGTGGAGGTTTCACGCAGCACCACCCCGCCCCACTGAGCGGGAATACGGTCGTAGGCTTGTCCGTCGAACATATTTCCCAATCGATTGCCGCGCATCATCACCGTTTTGTCGAGCTCGCCTTCGACGTGGAGCGAACCGTGCACAATCAGCGAGGCTTCGGGAGCAAAGAAGAGTTTCACGCCTGCAGCGAGTGTCAGCACAGCCCCTTCTTCGACCACGATGCTGTCGCCGATTTGGTAGGGGCGAGCGGCGTCGAGCGTCATGTCTTGGGTGACTCTCAGTCCGTTGAGATTGATGACCGTCTGTCCCGCAGCTTCGAGTACGACCGTCTGCACGGCACCGCCCTCGGTCGTGAAGGTCAGTTTGTCGCTGACGGCGTAGGGTTCGTCGAGGTCTTCTTCCGGGATGTTCACCATGACATTGACGAACATGCTGTCTTTGTTGCTGATTTCGTGTCCCGTGCGTGTCAGTTCCGTCAGCGGTTCTCCGTCAATGTTCACTTTGAACGGTGAGTTCTCGATGCCGCCTTCGAGCGTGATGTCGCTGAAGCGGATGGCTTTCCCGTTGGGGTTATAGACCTTCATCGTCATGTAACTGCTCGGTTTCCCGCTGATGACGGTGTCCATCCGCAGTGTGTCGGCGCTGAAGAAGACGAGGTCGCCGGGCGAGGTGGAATAGTCCTCATCGTCCAAACAGGAGGTGACGCTCAGGGAGGTCAGCAAAAGCAGCAGCCAAAGCAGTCTGTGACAGATGAAACGGCGCAAATGTGTGGAAGTCATGAATGAATTATTTGGTAGCCAAAAAGTTTTGACACGTCCTTTTCGCTCTCACGGTGGCGCATCAGTCCACCTTCGCCAGTACGTCGAGGAGCAAGTCCCAGACTTTTTGGACGGAGGGAATGTGGAGACGTTCGTCGGGCGAGTGAACTCCTCTCATGGTCGGTCCGATGCTGACCATCTGGAGTTGCGGATATTTCTCACTGAAGAGTCCGCACTCGAGTCCGGCGTGGATTCCCTTCACGAGAGGTTCGCTTTGGAAGAGTCGAACATAGCTTTCTCTCACTTGGCGCACGATGGCGTTGTCGCTCTTGAACGCCCAGCCGGGATAGGCACTGCCGGTGCTGACCGTGGCTCCGCCGAGTTCCATGGCGGCGCGCCAGGCGCTAATCATCCAGTCGCGGGCAGAGGTCTTTGAGCTTCGCTGACTGGAGCGCACCGTCACTTTTTCGCCTTCTTTCTTGATGCTGGCAAGGTTGGTGGAAGTTTCTACGAGACCTTCCATTTCGTGGCTCATTGCCATTACTCCGTTTGCCACAGCGTGAAGGCTCTTCAGCATGCGCAGCATTTCTTCACGGTCCATGACGGTGGCGGGCGTGTCAGTCGATTCCATCGTCATTTCGAGGTTCGGTTCCGTGGCGCTCAGTTCTTCTTCCAGTTGGTGGACGTAAAGGTTGAGAGCGATTCTAACCGCCTCTTTCTTTTCCCAAGGCACGGTGCAGAGCGCCCAGCCTTCACGCGGGATGGCATTGACGAGGCCACCGCTTTGGATGTCTGCCAAGCGCAGGTCATTTTCTTCTGCTTGTTGCAGCAGGAAGCGAACGAGAATCTTGTTGGCGTTGCCTCTGCCCTTCTCAATGTCATCGCCGCTGTGACCTCCCGTCAGTCCCTTCACGCCGATGCGGAAAGCAAAGGAGTTTTCGGGAACGGCGGTGTCTTGCCACGGAAATTCCGCACAACTTCTCGCTCCTCCGGCACAACTGACGAAAAGGATGCCTTCGTCTTCAGAGTCGAGATTGATGAGATAGTCTCCGCTCATGAAACCTTCCTTCATGCCCATTGCACCGGTCAGTCCGGTCTCTTCGTCGCGGGTGAAGACACAGTCAATCGGACCGTGCACCAAGTCCTTGGCATCGAGCACTGCGAGTTGCATGGCGACGCCAATGCCGTCGTCGGCGCCGAGGGTCGTGCCCTCCGCTTTCATCCACTCGCCTTCAACGTAAGTCTTGATGGCATCGGCGTCGAAGTTGAATTCCACGTCGCTGCGTTTTTCGCAAACCATGTCGAAGTGGCTTTGGAGAATCACTTTCTTTCGGTTCTCCATGCCCGGCGTGGCGTCTTTGGTGATGCAGACATTGCCGGCTTCGTCCACCTTCGTCGCCAGTCCTCTTTCTTTGCCGAAAGCCTCGAGGAAGGCAATCATTTTTTCTTCGCGTTTGGACGGACGGGGGATTTGGTTGATGCGGGCAAACCAGTGGAACACTTCTTGGGGATTCAGAACATTCTTCATGATGAGAGAGGTATGATTGTGTGTGATATATATATTATATATAGGTATGGAAGATAATGCTTCGAGTTGCCTTGTCAAGTGTCGTCAGTGTCTCAGAAAGAGAAAAAAACTGCTGACTTCGCAGATTGTTTGCTTGACAAGCATTATCTTCGCACCGCGAAATTAGTGCATCGGGCGTGAAAGTCAAAGAAACTTTGTCGGTTTTTCTTCTCTTTTTCCGAAATGCGCGTTTTCTCACCTTCATCATTCTCTTCAACTCTGCTTTCTCTCTCGTGAAAATTTTTCTTCTTTCCCTTTTGTTGGTCGGCATTGCCGTTGCGCTTCTGGCAGTGCGTCTCTTCTTCGGACGCAATTTTGTCAACATGCACACGGATTCCAATCCGGCTCTGCGCAAGAAAGGCATTCCCTGTGCCCGCACCCAGGATGCGCAGGCTCGCAAACGTCGTCCGCTGCAACGCTGAGGCTCCGAGCCGGTCAATATTTTCAAGACAATTATTCACCAAGACAATTATTCTCCAAGAAAATATTCTCAAGATAATCATTCAAATCACTCATACAATCATGAAAAAAACAATCATTCTCTTCTCTCTCCTGCTCCTCGCCGTGACGGCATGCAACAAGAAAGAACCCGTCGAAAACGTCAAGCCCAAAGCAACTCCCGCCGCTAAGTCACAGGGCATCATTGCCTACGTGGAAATTGACAGTCTCGCCACGACCTACACCTACTGCATCGAAGGACAGAAGGAACTCCAAGCCAAACAGCAGAACTATCGCTCCCAACTCGACGCAAAGGCTAACAGTCTCCAAAAGGCGGTGGCTGCCTTCCAGCAGAAACTCCAAAACGGCGGCTTCACTTCTCAAAGCCAGGCTGAAAGTGAACAGAAGAAACTCCAGCGTCAGCAACAGCAACTCCAGCAGTACCAAGAGAAAATCGAAGGTGAGATGGCAAACGCAGCAGAGCAGTATCAAAAGGTTCTGCGCGACAGCCTCGCCTCGTTCATCAAGGACTTCAACAAGGATGGACGCTACTCCATGATTCTCAGCAAGAGCGGCGACAACATCCTCTATGCCGACAAGTCGCTCGACATCACCAAAGCTGTCATCGACGGTTTGAACAAACGCTACAAAAAGAAATAAGTTTTTTGAGCATCGTCTGTTGCCACACAAGCAAAAGTGAGGAGCATCCACATTTTTCGCAGAAGAAAAAATCGGAAAATTTTGCTCATTTCAAAGGAAATCCTTACTTTTGCGCTTGCAAACGCGAAAAAAGCGCGTGACAAGCGGCTGAAATAGCTCAGTTGGTAGAGCAATTCATTCGTAATGAATAGGTCGCCGGTTCGAGCCCGGCTTTCAGCTCTCCGACCCGCCCGCAGGGCAAAAGGTCTCAAAGTGAAGCAGGAGGTGAACGCCACACGGTGTTCACCTCCTGCCGTTTTTGCGTGGGCGGAACTTTGTGAACACAAATTTTCCGACTCAGACGAATGATTTTGAACTCGAATGTTCAGAAATTATTCCCGAATTCTTACCGGACAGCAGTAAATATTTCGTTTGCCGACGGCGTGGCGTCGTTCCTTTCCGCCGATTCTTTGTTCCTTTCTACTGATTCGTTATTCCTGTCTCCTATTTTCGTTGGTGTGCACAGCACGAGTGTACACGTGTGCGCAGCACGAGTGCACACGTGTGCGCAGGACGAATGCACACGT
>JBJEAG010000088.1:0-15158 GCA_051868855.1 Alloprevotella sp.
TTCTCATAGTGCGCAATGGCTTCCTTGGACTTATCTTCGACGAGATCCCATTTGTTGACGGCGACGACAAGGCTCTTTTGGTTCTTCTGAATGATTTGCAAGATGTTGAGATCCTGGCCTTCGATGCCTCGCGTCGCATCGAGCATGAGGATGCAGACGTCAGAGTATTCGATGGAACGGATGGCACGCATGACGGAATAGAACTCCAGGTTCTCCGTCACCTTGTTCTTGCGGCGAATGCCGGCGGTATCGACGATGTAGAAGTCAAAACCGAATTTGTTGTAGCGAGTGAGGATACTGTCGCGGGTGGTTCCAGCGATGTCAGTGACAATGTTTCTGTCCTCGCCGAGGAAGGCGTTGATGATGCTGCTCTTTCCGGCGTTCGGACGTCCGACCACGGCAAATTTCGGCAGGTCGTCAAAGTCAGAGTCCTCTTGCTCTTTCCCGATGGTCTCCAGAATCACGTCCAGCAACTCCCCGGTGCCGCTGCCTGTGGCGGCAGAAACGCAGAAGGGGTCACCGATTCCGAGTTTATAGAATTCTGCCGCTTCATATCTTTCAATGTTATTGTCCGTTTTGTTGGCACAAAGGATGACGGGCACTTTTGTTCCGCGCAGAATTTTTGCCACCTCTTCGTCAAGGTCTGTCACGCCGTTTTTGACATCCACGACAAAGAGGATGAGGTCAGCCTCCTCGGTGGCGAGCATGACCTGTTTGCAAATTTCTTCTTCAAAGATGTCGTCGGAGTTCACGACCCAGCCCCCCGTATCGACGAGAGAAAACTCGGTGTGTCCCCATTCGCATTTGCCATATTGGCGGTCGCGGGTCGTGCCCGCCTCTTCGCTGACAATGGCTTGACGAGTGCCCGTCAGACGATTAAACAAGGTGGATTTGCCTACGTTAGGCCGTCCTACTATAGCTACTAATTTTGACACGTTTGCAATGATTTGTGGGGTGAGTAATTTGAAACTTGAAATCTTCTCAGTCCAACTTATAACCGTAGGATTTCAAGCGTGCAGCGTTGCTTCTCCAGTCTTTATCAACTTTGACGAAGACTTCGAGGAAGATTTTCTTGTCAAAGAATTTCTCCAGCGTGCGGCGAGCCTCGGTGCAGACTCGTTTCAGCGCCACGCCTTGGTGTCCGATGATGATTCCCTTTTGGCTCTCCCTTTCAACGCAGATGACGGATTTGATGTGGATTTGCTTCTCTGATTCGTGGTATTCCTCCACAACGACCTCAACGGCGTAGGGAATTTCCTTGTCATAATAGAGCAGAATCTTTTCGCGAATAATCTCTGTGACGAAGAAGCGCGCCGGTTTGTCCGTCCATTGGTCTTTTCCGAAATAGGGTTGAGACTCCGGAAGCAGCTCCTTGATGCGGTTCATGACGGCGTCCGTGTTGAACTTCACTTTGGCGGAGACGGGAATGATTTCCGCCTTGGGGAGGCAGTTGTGCCAGTTTTCGACCAGTTTCTCCAAGTCTTTTTGGTTGCTCAGGTCAATTTTGTTGATGAGCACCAAGACCGGCACGTCCATTTTCAGGACTTTCTCGATGAAGTCGTTGTTTTTGTCCGGTTTTTCGATGACGTCGGTAACATAGAGCAACACGTCGGCGTCTTGCAGCGCCGAGACGGAGAAAGCCATCATCTCCTCTTGCAACTTATAGTTTGGCTTCAGCACGCCGGGTGTGTCGGAGAAGACAATTTGCATGTCCTCTTCGTTGAGGATTCCCATGATTCTGTGGCGCGTGGTTTGCGCTTTGAACGTGGCAATGGAGATTCTCTCCTTCATGAAGAGGTTCATCAGTGTGGATTTCCCGACATTGGGATTTCCGACGATATTGACAAATCCGGCTTTGTGCACTTTTTCTGCCATGTGGTTTAGAGGTGAGGATGTGGCTTTTGTTTGTTTTTGAACAAAAGGTCTTCAAGGACTTTTTTGCCCTCAAAGACCTTGTTGTGTGTGACTTTTAGGAAGGTGGCAATATCAATATGCCCACTTGAGATAGGCGGCACCCCAGGTGAAGCCTGCGCCGAAGGCAGTGAGGATGATGTTGTCGCCTTTCTTGAGTTGTTTTTCGTAGTCCCAAAGAGCGAGGGGCAGCGTGCCGGCAGAGGTGTTGCCGTAGCGCTGGATGTTGAGCATCACTTTTTCTTCGGGCACTTCGAGTCTCTCGGCAACGGCTTCGATGATGCGTACATTTGCCTGATGAGGCACAATCCAGTCGATGTTGTCTTTGTTCAGGTTGTTGCGTTCCGCAATGATGGTGCAAGCGTTGCTCATGTTGGTGACGGCGAACTTGAAGACGGTGCGTCCTTCCTGATGCAGGTAGTGCATGCGGTGGTCAATGGTGAAGTAGGAAGGAGAGCAAACGGAGCCGCCGGCTTTGAGGCAGAGGAAGGGGAGTCCCATTCCGTCGGTTCTCAAGAAGCTGTCTTGCCATCCGAAGCCTTCTTCCGTGCTCGGTTCCACGAGCACAGCGGCAGCGCCGTCGCCGAAGATGGGGCAGGTGGCTCGGTCAGTGTAGTCCACGATGGAGGACATTTTGTCCGCACCGCAAACCACGATTTTCTTGTATCTTCCACTTTGAATCATGCCTGCAGCCGTGTCCATGGCGAAAAGGAATCCGCTGCACGCAGCCTGCATGTCGAGTGCGAAAGCGTTTTTCATTCCGAGTTTGCCAATGACGATGCTGGAGGTGGAAGGGAAATGATAGTCCGGCGTAGTGGTGGCAATGATGAGGCAATCCACTTCTTGCGGGTCGGTGCCTGTTTTTTCGAGGAGTTGTCTCACGGCTTTTCGAGCCATATAGCTTGTTCCGAGATCTTCTTCGTTGAGGATGCGGCGTTCTTTGATACCGATGCGGGTCATAATCCATTCATCGTTCGTGTCAACCATTCTGGAAAGTTCTTCGTTGTTGAGCACGTATTCGGGAACGTATCCTCCGACTCCGGTGATGACGGCGTTGATTTTTTCCATGTGTAATCACTTTCTGCGACGTGAACGTTTGTCGCTTAGTAATTAAATAATAAGGTCAAGGAACGGGGCGGAAGCGCGCCGCTCCTTGACTGTTGTGTTAAATCACTTTTGTGTATGTTTCCCGCTTGGTTTGCTCTGTAAAGTCATGTGTTGGTTTGCGGGAAGAGAAGTGTTTTTACTCTGCAACTTCTTTTTCGATGGCGAGTTTGCCACGGTAGTATCCGCAAGTGGGGCATACGGTGTGGTAGATGTGCCATGCGCCGCAGTTCGGGCAGATTGCCAATGTGGGCGCTACTGCCTTATCGTGGGTTCTGCGTTTGAGAGTACGGGTTTTTGATTGTCTTCTTTTAGGATGTGCCATTTTTGTAAATGTTATTTGATTTTGTTGTTTTGTCTTTTCTTTTGAGTGTTGCGCCTGCGTCAGATTTCACCTGCGATGAATTTGACTGCTTCCGCGTTGCACTCTTCGATGCTGTGGGTTTTCTTTCCCGGGAGGGAGGTGAAGATGAGTTCGTAAGTGCTCCAGCTGAGGTCTATTTTTCCGTCGGGTTCGGTGCAGAGTGTTTCGGGGTCATCACTCTCTGCCCATTCTCCGTCTTTGACTTTCAGCGTTTCTTCCACTTTCGTTTCGAGTTGGAGGTCTTCGAGACATCTGTCACAGAGTGTGACGACACTGCCTTCCGCTGAAAGTTTCACATCAAAGTAGTCCGGCGCTGTGTTCTTCACAGAAATCACCACTTTCAAGTCACCTCCTTTGATTTCTTCTTGCTCCAGGTCTGCGAAGAAGGCATCTTGCAGATGAATCTCAAGACTCTTTCCGGCGGATGCCACATCTTTGGGACAGATGAGAAGGGGACTTTTACTTTGCATAACGGGTGCAAAATTACTATTTTTCTGTGAATAAAGACGAACCTGCTTGTGATTTTTTCAGTTTTGTCTTTCTTCAGCCTTGTCTCGGGGTGGTTTTATTCGGCTTTTTCGAGTGCGATGCCGAGTTCCTCGAGTTGTTTGGGGCTCACTTCGGAGGGGGCGTCGAGCATGACGTCGCGTCCGGAATTATTTTTCGGGAAGGCGATGCAGTCGCGGATGCTGTCGAGTCCGGCGAAGAGAGAAACCCAGCGGTCGAGACCGTAGGCGAGACCACCGTGAGGCGGTGCGCCATATTTGAAGGCATTCATCAAGAAACCGAACTGAGCTTCAGCCTGTTCTTTCGTGAAGCCGAGCACGTCGAAAATCTGTGCCTGCAGCACGGCGTCGTGGATACGGATGGAGCCGCCTCCGACTTCCACGCCGTTGCAGACCATGTCGTAGGCATCAGCCAAAACTTTCTCGGGGTGGTCTTTGAGGAGAGGAATGTCTTGAGGACGGGGCGAGGTGAAGGGGTGGTGCATTGCCATCAAACGATTCTCCTCGTCGCTCCACTCAAACATCGGGAAGTCGATGATCCAGAGGAGCGAGAACTTGTTTTTGTCTCTCAGTCCGAGGCGGTTGCCCATTTCGAGTCGAAGTTCGCAGAGTTGTTTGCGTGTCTTCATGGCGTCGCTTCCGCAGAGGATGAGGATGAGGTCGCCGGGTTTGGCGTTCATGGCTGCGGCGAGTGCTGCCACTTGTTCGGGCGTGTAGAACTTGTCGAACGAAGATTTGGTGCTGCCGTCGTCTGCGATTTTGACCCAAAGGAGTCCTTGTGCGCCGATTTGCGGTGTCTTGACGAAGTTGGTGAGTTCGTCGGTTTGTTTTCTGGAGTAGTTTCCGCAGCCTTCAGCCACGATTCCGCCGATGTAGGCAGCAGAGTTGAAGACGCTGAACTCGCCTTTGTCTTTCAGCAGTTCGGTGACTTCCTGGATTTCCATTCCGAAACGCAGGTCGGGTTTGTCGGAACCATATTTCTCCATGGCTTCCTGCCAAGTCATTCGCAGGAAGGGCTTTTCGCCGAGATCGACGCCGCGCACTTCCTTGAACAGATATTTTGTCATCTCTTCGAAGGTCTGAAGGATGTCTTCTTGTTCGACGAACGACATTTCGCAGTCGATTTGTGTGAATTCCGGCTGTCGGTCTGCGCGGAGGTCTTCATCGCGGAAGCACTTGGCGATTTGGAAGTAGCGGTCAATGCCTGCCACCATGAGGAGTTGCTTGAGCGTCTGCGGGCTCTGGGGAAGGGCATAGAACTGTCCTTGGTTCATTCGTGAGGGCACGATGAAGTCTCTTGCGCCTTCGGGAGTCGAACCAATGAGCACGGGCGTTTCGATTTCGAGGAATCCTTTGCTGTCGAGGAAGTTTCTGACTGCGATGCAGAACTTGTGGCGCAGTTCGAGGTTTTTGCGAACGGCTTCTCGGCGGATGTCGAGGTATCTGTATTTCATTCTCAGCTCGTCGCCGCCGTCGGTGTTTTCTTCAATGGTGAAGGGCGGTGTGAGCGAAGGATTCAGCAGGGTGTAGTTGCTGACGATGATTTCGATGTCTCCGGTGGGGAGGTTCGGGTTTTTGGAGAAGCGTTCCTCCACGATGCCTTCGACCTGAATGACGAACTCACGTCCCGTTTTGTTGGCGGTTTCAAACAGTTCTTTGTCTTTCTGTTCGTCAAAGACGAGCTGTGTGATGCCATATCTGTCTCTCAAGTCGATGAAAGTCATGCCTCCCATCTTGCGGGTTCTTTGCACCCAGCCGGCGAGGGTCACTTTCTTGCCTTTGTCTTCGAGTCGGAGACTTCCGCAGTCAATACTTCTGTACATGGTTTGAAAACTTTTCGTTTTTCGGTTTAGATGTCTTATATATATAATAAGGAGTGCTTCTCCTCATTTTCACTTTTTTCGCCCGCTTTCGGCTGTGAAACTTTTTCGGCGCTGCCGTCTTTCACTCCTCCGTTTCCGTGACCCGGAAGTCCGTGGCGAAGTTTTCGAGGGCGCCTTCGAGCGTGGTTTTCCTTCCGGAGATGATTCTCGCGTCGAAGCGGATGTTTTCTCCTCCGTAGGTTCGTTGGATGTCCTCTGCTTCCACCAGTTTCAAGGCTCGTTCCGCTTTGTCGGCATCTTCGTAGGTCACGTTGAAGGCAACGGGGAGCGTGTGGTGACGAACGATGACCTCCGTGTCGTCCAAGGCTTCCTGCGTGGCAGTTCGATAGGCTTTTCCCAACGGCCCCGTGCCGAGTTTCACTCCGCCGAAATATCTCACCACGATGACTGCCACTTGTTGCAGGTCGCGCGAGAGAATGCAGTTGAGAATGGGTTTGCCTGCCGTTCCGGAAGGTTCGCCGTCGTCGGAACTTCGTTGGATGGCGTTTTGTCCCGTGCCGACGGTGTAGGCAAAGCAAACGTGGCGCGCATCGTGAAACCTGCGCCGATAGTCGGCAAGGATGGCAGTTGCTTCTTCCTCGTTGCGCACGTGGTGGGCAAAGGCGAGGAATTTGGAACGGCTTTCAGTGTAGATTCCTTTGCCGATTTCTCGGATGGTGAGGTAGGCTCCTTCTTCGAGCGTCATGGGCGGGCGTTGGCTTTGGCGTTGGCTTTAGCGTTGGCTTTGGCGGTTTCTGGCTTTTCAGTTGAAGTGATAGAGGAAGGTGGCGATGCCGGAGAGGGCAGGCTTCTTCTGGTCTTTGATTTCGATGTCGAACTTAATTTCCACCTTGCAAATGCCTCTGAGGTTGCTGATGTTGTGGAGTTTGGTGACGAGGCGTACGCTCTGACCGGAGAGCACGGCTTGTCCGAACTTCATCTTGTCCATGCCGTAGTTCACAAGCATCTTGATGTTTTCGACCTTGATCACTTGTTCCCAGAGATAGGGCAGGAGGCTAAGGGTGAGATAGCCGTGAGCAATGGTTTGTCCGAAGGGACCTTCTTTGGCTCTTTCGGGATCAACGTGAATCCACTGGTGGTCAAGGGTGGCGTCGGCGAAAAGGTTAATGCGTTCTTGGTCCACTTGCAGCCAGTCGGATTTTCCGAGCTCCTGTCCCAAGTGTTGTTCAAATTCTTCGTAGGAATGGATGGTCAGCATATTTTTTTATTCTTTATTGTGTGTGATTTTTTCAAAGTAGAGGAGAGAATCTTCAGAGCCGGGTCACTTTCTGGAGAGTTCCTGCATCGTGAGGGAGCGGATGAGCAGGGCGGTGGTGAGGATGGCTTCGCCTTTGTAGCTACTGAAAGTTTTTCCCTCGTTGTTGCGTTCGATGTATTGGTCCACGGTGAATGTCACCTTGAACTCTCTGTCGCCTTGTGTCTGGTCAGCGGCGGGCATGCTTTCAACTTCGACGTCGCGTCCCATGACGAAGCGTACGCCCTCAATGTCTTCGGTGAACATTCCTTCAATCGTGCTGAGCACCTTTGCTTTCGAGACGTTCGACTGTCCGAGGAAGCGCGTCATGGTCGGCGTGATGTTCGAGCAAATCAACTCTTGGTCGTGCTCCTGGAAACCGGAGTAGAAACCGGTCAGCACACCGATGATTTCTTCCTTCATTTCCGGCGTCACTTCTGCCTCTTTCACAGCACCTTCCGCAATGGAAGCCTCCGAGGCATAACGACCGTCGGGATGTTTTTCGAGATAGGCGGCAAATGCTTCCGGCGTGCCTGCTTTCTGTGCGGCAACGAAGTCCAGAGAGTCAATCTTCAGGTCGCAGCGATGGGCAAAACCGGCGTAGTCGGCGTGAAGTTCTTTGAATTTTTCAAAATCGGCGACGCGTTCAGAGAGTGCAATGCGATTCCAATCTTCCAGTGCGCTTTGCAGTTCCTGAAGTTTTTCTTTCACGATGGGGGCATAGTCGCTGTCGGGATATTTTTCAAGAAAAACTTGATAGTCTTCGGGATTTTCGTTGCCTTCGAGCGATTCAAAGAGTTCTCGTTCGCTTTCGCTTTGTGAGTTTTGGAGGACGGCGAAACCAACGCCTCCGCCGATGAGCAGCAGGACGATGACGACGATGATACCGATGACGAGTTTGTTCTTTTTCTTTTTCGGAGTTTGTTCGGTCGTTTCCTCGAGCGAGGTCTGAGTGTTTGTGTTTTCGAGTTCTGAGTCCATGAGTTTAGTGTGAATTGTTAGTGGTTTCATCTGAAAACCGTGCAAAGTTATGCCTTTTTGCGCTGTGCACCAAAGCAATCCGGCAAAACTCTCCCCCTTTTTTGCTCAAAGACTCAGAGGAGTGTGCGAAATTGGCGGGAACAGCCGCAATTTTTTGCGAAATGGGGCGGTGGCGAACGGGGATGGGCATGCAGCGGAACAGTATGCAACGGTGGCGAAGTTTTACTTTGTCGCACCGGGAGTTCAAAATGCGGTGGCGGGGGTGCATAAAGCCACCGTTATATGCAATTCCGTTGCATATTTTCAACGAAGCGGAATTAACACTTTTAACTTCTCGAAAGACTGTTCAAAGAGATAGTTTCAACTTTCTACTGAAAAGTTTTTCCTACGTTTTGACTCAAATTTTTGAGACGGAAGAAAATCATAATTTTCTAAGGAAAAGTTCTGACGAATCAAAGACTTTTTGAGTCCAAAACCTAAGAAAAAGACATGAAAATAGGGAGAAGAGCGACTCCTCCCTTATCTCTACACAAATATACGAAATAAAATCGCGAAATCCAAAAGTGTTAAATTGCATATTCCTTGCATATATGCAGTTTTGTTGCATAAAAACTCATCTTTTGTTGCATGTAATCACAACGAGTGGCGAGGAAGACGAAACGGTGTGGCGTGTGACACGTCTCCTCCTACATTGCCGCTGCCTTTCCCGAAGCAATTCTCCTTCTGCTTCCGCACCAAAATTCTCTTCTTCTTCGGTTTCTTTGCGAAAGTCTTCCCTCCAATGCACAGAATGCAACCTTAAAAGTTTGTAAATACCGAATAAATCTTTATTTTTGCGGGCAAAACTTTGAATAAACCGCGAACGACGAAAAGTTTGAGGCATTTCGGAGCGATTTTGGCTTGTTCCCGAGTGATTTTGGCTTGTTTTCAAGTGATTTCCCTCTGTTCTCTTTCTTTTCCTTGCGACTGCTTGCTTTCGGTGTTTTAGTCGGACAAGGTCGTTCGCAGCGTTCAAAGCAATTTTTATCTTTAAAACCACACTTCTTTACAGTGAATGAAAAAGGTATATAAACTCAAGAAAGGGCTGGACTTCAATTTGGAAGGAGCAGCCTTGGCATCCGATTGCGCGAACGGAAAGAGCGTGGCAACGCTTCCGCTTCCGCGAGTGGTGGCTGTCAAACCCACGGACTTCACCGGCGTGCAGCCGAAGCTCGTGGTCAAGGAAGGAGCAACCGTCCTTGCCGGCGATGCGCTTTTCGTGGACAAAGCCACCGAAACCATTCAGTTCGTGTCGCCCGTCAGCGGTGTCGTCAGCCGCGTGGTGCGTGGAGAACGTCGCAAGCTTCTGAGAATTGAAGTGCAAGCCGACGAGAAGCAACAGTACAAGCAGTTCCCGACCCAGTCACCCGCCGACTGCGCAGCAGCCGACGCCGTGAAACTTTTGGTCGAAAGTGGTTTGTTTGCCTTCGTTCGTCAGCGCCCCTACGACGTCATTGCCGCTCCCTCCGACAGTCCCAAAGCCATTTTTGTCTCGGCTTTCAGCAAAATGCCGCTGGCTGCCGACTTCAACGTCGCTTGTGCCGGACAGGAAGAAGACTTCAAGCAGGGACTCAGACTTTTGGCGCGCATCGCCAAGGTGCACCTCGGCATCTCGCCCGAGCAGGTGAACTCCCCGCTGCTCCCCATCAGCGAAGTCTGCGTCGATATCTTTGAAGGTCCAAATCCCTCGGGCAACGTCGGTGTGCAAATCAACCAAGTCGATCCCATCAACAAGGGAGAAATCGTTTGGACCGTCGGTCCCGAAGCCGTGGTCTTCATCGGACGCCTCCTGCGCTTGGGACACGTTGATTTCACCCGCACCATCGCCGTCGCAGGCAGTGAGTTGAAGAAGCCGACCTATCTGAAAGCACTCATCGGCTCCCCGTTGAAGGAAATTTTAGGAGACAATCTGAAACGCACGGAGCATGTGCGCATCATCAACGGTAATCCCTTCGTGGGCGAAAAAGCATCCGTTGAAGATTTCCTCGGAGCCTTCTCCACTGAAGTCTGTGCCATTCCCGAGGGCGACGACATCCACGAACCTTTCGGCTGGATTGCGCCCCGCTTGAACGACTTCTCCACGAGCTATTCCTACTTCTCCCGCCTCTTGGGCAAGAACCGCAGCTACAACCTTGACTGCCGAATCAAGGGTGGGGAACGCCACATCATCATGAGCGGAGAATATGACCGCGTCTTCCCCATGGACATCTATGCAGGCTATCTTGTCAAAGCCATTCTCACCAACGACATCGACCGTCAGGAAGCCCTCGGCATCTATGAGGTGGCTCCCGAAGACTTTGCCGTTGCAGAGTTTGTCGATTCCTCCAAACTTGAACTCCAGCGCATCGTTCGCGAGGGACTCGACCGACTGAGAAAAGAAAACTCTTGACACTGAATGCGGAGGAGTTTTTTTGAGGCTTGAACTTTTCCGGAAGTGAAAATCTTCTTCCTCCGCCTCCTCTCCTCCCGTCCTGCAAAAACAGAATTCCACAACAGACAACAGGCATTTCTCATTCTGCCTTTCAAAGTTTCACACATCATGATTAAAACATTTTTCGACAAAATCAGGCCCCACTTTGAGGAAAAGGGAAAGCTCAGAGCTCTCCACTCCGTCTTCGAAGGCATGGAAACGTTCATGCTCGTGCCCAACACGACTTCCAAAAGTGGCGTCAGCATACACGATGCGATAGACTCCAAGCGAATCATGTCCTTCGTGGTCATCGCCCTCCTGCCGGCGCTTCTCTTCGGCATGTACAACATTGGCTACCAAAATGCCCTTGCTGCCGGACAACTGGAGAACACGGGCTTCTGGGCTATGTTCATTTACGGTTTCCTGCTCGTTCTTCCCAAAATTGTCGTTTCCTACGCCGTCGGTCTCGGCATTGAGTTCACCGTGGCGCAACTGAAAAAGGAAGAAATCCAGGAAGGCTTCCTCGTCACCGGCATTCTCATCCCGATGATTGTGCCCGTGAACTGTCCGCTTTGGATGCTCGCCCTCGCCGTCGCTTTCTCCGTCATCCTCTGCAAAGAAATCTTCGGCGGCACCGGCATGAACATCTTCAATCCCGCCTTGTGCGCGCGCGCGTTCCTTTTCTTCTCTTATCCCACGAGCATGAGCGGCGACAACGTTTGGCTCGCCAAGGAGCAGGTGCTTTCTCTTGGCTACAATCTTCCCGACGCCACCACCATGGCGACTCCTCTCGGTGAGGCTGCTGCCAACCATCCCATCTCTGCCTCTTTGAACGACATGGTTCTCGGTTTCATTCCCGGTTCCATTGGTGAGACCAGTGTGGTTGCCATTGCCATTGGTGCGCTCATTCTTCTCTACACTCGCATCGCCTCTTGGAAAACCATCCTCGGAGTCTTTGTTGGCGGCGCCGTGACGGCACTTCTCTTCAACTTTGCGGAACTCGAGAACAACGTCGCTTCCCACATGAGCTGCTGGGAGCACTTCGCCACCGGCGGTTTCTGCTTCGGTGCCGTCTTCATGGCAACAGACCCCGTCACGGGTTCCCGAACCGAAGAAGGTAAGTTCATCTACGGCTTCTTCATCGGTTTGCTCGCCATCCTCATCAGAGTTCTCAACCCCGGCTATCCCGAGGGCATGATGCTCGCCATCCTCTTCATGAACATGTTCGCCCCGCTCATTGACTATTGCTTCGTGCAACGCAACATCAACAAGCGCTTGGCTCGCACGAAAAAGAAATAAAGCAGAGACAAACCCCTAAATATTTCTAACACTCATGGATACGAATAAGAATTCCTATACGATTATCTATGCCTCCGTCATGGTCATTGTGGTGGCATTCCTGCTGGCGTTTGTCTCTTCGGCACTCAAACCGACCCAAGACCAAAACGTGGAACTCGACAAGAAAAAACAAATCCTCGCTTCCCTCGGTCTGCGCGACCTCGACGGAGCTGAGGCTGTCGAGAAAGCCTATAGCGAAGCCGTCGTCAGCGACCTCGTCGTTGACAGTCTCGGCAACGTGCTCAAGGACGGAAAGAACAAAGACAAGGACGGCTTCGCCATGTCACAGAAGGAAATCTCTCCGAACTGCCTCCCCGTCTATGTTTGCAAAATCAAAGACGAAACAAAATATGTCATTCCGATGACCGGACGCGGACTTTGGGGCGGACTTTGGGGCTATATGGCAATCAACGCTGACCTCCGCACCGTCTTCGGCGCCTACTTCTCCCACGAGAGTGAAACCGCCGGTCTCGGCGCACTCATCGCCGAAAAAGCGTTCCAGGAAAAGTTCATCGGCAAGAACATCTTTGCTGAAGGCGACTCCACCGGAACACCCGCACTCTGCGTCGTCAAGAACGGAAAAGTCGAAGCCGGAAAAGACAAAACGCAAGTCGATGGCATCACCGGCGCCACCCTCACCTCTGTCGGCGTCAGCAACATGGTGCAGGACGGTCTGAAACAATATGTCGGCTACTTCAAGAGTTTGGAACAGAATCGTTAAACTTCAATCCCCCCATAAAGAGATATGAGCTTGTTTTCAAAAGCAAACCGAGAAGTGCTGACTTCTCCTCTTGCAAAAAATAACCCGGTGGCGGTGCAAGTGCTCGGAATCTGTTCCGCACTCGCCGTGACAGCCCAACTCGAGCCCGCCATCGTCATGGGACTCTCGGTGACGGTCATCACAGCCTTCGCCAACGTCATCATTTCTTTGCTGCGCAAAACCATTCCCAACCGAATCCGCATCATCGTGCAATTGGTTGTGGTCGCTTCTCTCGTGACCCTCGTTTCCCAAATACTGAAAGCTTACGCCTACGACGTCAGTGTGCAACTCTCCGTTTACGTCGGACTCATCATCACGAACTGCATCCTGATGGGTCGCCTCGAAGCTTTCGCCATGATGAACGGTCCTTGGGAATCCTTCCTCGACGGTGTCGGCAGCGGTCTGGGCTATGCTTGGATTCTTGTCGCTGTCGGTTTCGTTCGTGAACTCTTCGGCAACGGCACGCTGCTTGGTCTTCGCGTCATTCCCGACGCGCTCTACGTCGAGAACGGCGGTTTCTATGTCAACAACGGCATGATGACCATGCCCGCCATGGCGCTGATTCTTGTCGGCTGTCTGATTTGGGCTTTGAGAGCCTGCCAAAAGGAACAATAAATCACGGAGTAACTAACAAGAAACTATTTTAAATCACAATGGAACAACTGCTAAGTCTTTTTGTCCGCTCCATCTTTGTGGACAACATGATATTCGCCTTTTTCTTGGGAATGTGCTCCTATTTGGCTGTCTCCAAAAACGTCAAAACCGCACTCGGTCTCGGCGTGGCAGTCATCTTCGTGTTGGTCATCACTGTTCCCACGAACTATTTGCTTCAGACCAAGGTGCTCCAAAACCCTGAAATGGGAGTGGACCTTTCCTTCCTCTCTTTCATCATCTTCATTGCCGTCATTGCCGGCATTGTGCAATTGGTCGAAATGATTGTGGAGCGTTTCTCTCCCTCGCTCTATGCTGCCCTCGGCATCTTCCTCCCGCTGATTGCCGTGAACTGCGCCATCATGGGCGCCAGCCTCTTCATGCAGCAGCGAATCGGAATGCAACCCAACAGCTCGCAATACATCGGCTCCGTCCTTGACGCCGTGGTCTATGCTCTCGGATCCGGCATCGGCTGGCTCTTGGCAATCGTCGCTCTTGCTGCCATTCGCGAAAAAATGGCATACACCATCGTGTCGAAACCGCTTCAGGGACTCGGCATCACCTTCATCACCGTCGGTTTGATGGCAATGGCATTCATGTGTTTCTCCGGTCTTAACATCTAAACAAAAATGGACATTACTCTCATTCTCTCCAGCATAGTTGTTTTCCTTGCTGTCATTCTCCTTTTGGTCATCATCCTCTTGGTTGCCAAAAGCTATCTCTCCCCCGGAGGAACAGTCAAGGTTCGCATCAACTCCAAAGACGAAATTGAAGTGCCGATGGGCGGAAACCTTCTCGCCACCCTCTCGGAACAAGGCATCTATCTTCCTTCTGCCTGCGGCGGAAAGGGCAGTTGCGGACAGTGCAAATGTCAAGTGACAGAAGGCGGAGGCGAAATCCTCGACTCCGAGCGAGGCCACTTCACCCGCAAACAAGTCAAGGAACACTGGCGACTCGGATGCCAGTGCAAAGTCAAGTCTGACCTCGAAATCCAAGTGCCTGACAGCGTCATGGGCGTCAAGGAATATGAATGTACCGTCATCTCCAACAAGAATGTCGCTACCTTCATCAAAGAGTTCAAAGTGCAACTTCCCGAAGGCGCCCACATGGACTTCCTTCCCGGCTCCTACGCTCAAATCAAGATTCCTGCCTTCACCATGGACTATGACAAGGACATTGACAAAGACCTCATCGGCGAAGAATACCTCCCCGCTTGGCAAAAGTTCGGTCTCTTCCCCTTGAAGTGCGTCAATCCCGAACCCACCGTCAGAGCCTACTCCATGGCGAACTATCCTGCCGAAGGTGACGTCTTCATGCTCACCGTCCGCATCGCCACGCCGCCCTTCAAGGCTGACCGCAGCGGATTCATGGATGTCAATCCCGGCATCGCTTCCTCCTACATCTTCACCCTTAAACCCGGCGACAAGGTCATCATGTCCGGTCCTTACGGTGACTTCCATCCTCACTTCGATTCCAAGAAAGAAATGATTTGGGTCGGTGGTGGCGCCGGCATGGCTCCGCTCCGCGCACAAATCATGCACATGACCAAAACGCTTCACACGACCGACCGTGAGATGCACTATTTCTACGGTGCTCGTGCTTTGAACGAGGTCTTCTATCTTGACGACTTCCTTGGCTTGGAGAAGGAGTTCCCCAACTTCCACTTCCACCTCGCCCTCGACCGTCCCGACCCCGCTGCCGATGAAGCAGGCGTGAAATACACTCCCGGTTTCGTTCACCAGGTGATGTATAACACCTACCTCAAAGACCACGAAGCCCCCGAAGATATTGAGTACTACATGTGCGGCCCCGGTCCGATGTCCAACGCTGTCGTCAACATGCTCGACGGTCTCGGCGTAGAACCCGAAAGCATCATGTACGACAACTTCGGCGGATAAACATCTTCCCGACAACATCGGCGGATAAATTATTCGCAAGTTCAATCAAAGCATCAAAAACCTCCCTCATCCGAAAGGA
>JBJEAG010000089.1:0-3430 GCA_051868855.1 Alloprevotella sp.
TCTTCGGAGCAGGCTCCCGGCGAAGCCGATAGAGCGTCTCGTCGCTCTCGCGAACCTCGACCGCCTCAATCGGCTGCTCGCTCAGTCGCTCTTCGGTGGGGACTGCGGAGGACGTATTGATGTCGCCTTTAACCTTGACGCCAAGTCTTGTAAGTTCATTGACTACGGATTCTATGTTTCCTCCGGGTATGTCTGCTCGAAGTTTACCGTGATAAGGGTAGAAAAATCTTCCCGACGCTGCATTTAGCAAAATGTCATTGTCGAAGAACATTCCTCCATCTCTCTTAGATTTTGGAACTGTGAGGTAATACGTGTTAGTCCATGAACTACCATTAATTTCTACCTTCCCGTCATGACTCGTCACCGGCTCAAATTCCTTTATCTGCTGCATTCGGCTGATGAGAGGCACACCGCTGTTTTTCATCATGGTGGGATTCCATCTGTCCGGCATCAAGATTCCGTCATGAACATTGCCGTCTATGTCTGTGTAACTGATGAGTTGACCGGGATAACCACCTCTCTCATCCTGCGTGTCGGCAATGGACTGAAGGATGTTGCCTGTCATGATGTAGCCTTCCTTGCGAGTTTCTGTGGGTATCTGAGTGTCCCAATTGTCAAGGGTGGTGCTGCGTGCAGCATCCCAATTTTCATTGGTAGCACTATCTATGCTTTGCAATGCTTCCGTTTGGGACAACTTCACGTCCACGCGTCTGCGTCCGTCAAGGGTAGCGAACACGGCAAGTGTGGTACTTGCGGTTATCTTGCTTTTATTGGTTTTATAGCCACAGAAGATTGCGGGGGACGCATAGTCAAACATCTGACTTTCTAAATTATAGGGAACAAGGTATGACTTACCTACCTCAAATTGGTTGAGGAGGCGTTTCAACATGATGTGTTTGTCCTTTATGCGATTCACGTTCAGTTTGTGAGTGGACTCTGTGGAACTGTTGCCGTTCTCTATGTAGGTATCAATGGCTGACTTCTTTTCTTCATCGGTTCGCTTCTTCTGGGCGTTTATCTTTTCTGCATACTTGGCTATGTTTTCCTGTAAACGCTGTTTGTCCTTCTCGTAGCGTTCGTTCTCAACTGCAAGTCGTTCATCGTACTCATCATTGATGGTGGCTATCACATGGCGCATATAGTCACTCGGTGTTTCTCCATTATTCACCTTTTCGATGGTCTTTCGCACATCGTCTGATTTCATAGGCTTTCGAAGTACGTCCATCTCGACTTTCTCAACGTAGGAGTTCTTAGCGAACGGATTGCTTCCATTCGGTTCGACACCTTCTGATGACACACGCCTTTCAATGGTCTTGGCTCGCAACGGCATGACGGTTATCTTCAAGTCGTTGTTGCCTGTGTCGTTCAGATACTTTATCAACTCGTTGTATCGTCTCACTACGTCATTATAGAATTCCTCCTGCTCCTTTGTGGATAGCAATGCCACGTAGCCTGTAATCTTTCGTGCATCGTCCTCCTGCGCCTTGTACTCGTCAAGGTCTTTCGACGTCACATTCCCACCACCATTTGCTCCCTTCTTTAATGGTTCACCCATCTTCTCATATATTTCCGGGTTGTCTTTGAGATATTCCACTACTACTTGGCTTCCGTACTTGTTGAGAAGGTCGGGTGCTTCCACCTCATTGCTTTCGCTGTCTTGGGAGGTGGTGGTGTTGGCGTTGAGCGACTTCAACTTGGTGGAAAGCATCATCAAGAAACGATTCTCGGCAGGAACAGGTAAACCGAGGTTGATGTAGTAACCACGGTGCACCTGCCCGGTTCGGTCAATACGACCTATCATCTGCATATAGTCGTTGATGTCGCTCAGTGGCTGGGCAATAATCATCGAACGCTGACGTTGGTCGCTGAATTTTTCTGATGCGTGAAGACTGATACCCGTGGAGGCTGATTTGTTGAGGATAAGCACGTCAAGTTCACCGTTGTTAAACTCTCTTTGCATACGCTTCTTGTCTCTGTCTGTTCTGCGCTTGACAACTACACGTCCGTCCTCGTTGCGCTCAACATACATATTACGTCCGGTCAATTCGCCTACCTTGAAGCCTTTCTCGTTAAAACGCTCTGACAATGGAATCACATCTCCATTGCTGTCTTTTCTTTTTTTCATTAAAAAGATTTATCTTTGCATCACTCAAAGAAAGAAATAGAAATGACAGGAATTTGTGTTTATATTAAACTCGAAAAGTATTTGAAGGAATGGTTAGAGTTTCACTTCGGAAATCCCGTGTGCTTTCCCAAGCAATCTTACGAAAACGAACTTTTGCATTCACTTCTTCAACGGCAACCCTCAAATTTTAAAATTGAAAAGAAAACTTCTGAACTTTGCGCCATCAAAATTTCAGATTCAAGACACAGAAAGCCCGAGCATTACAATTACCTCGGCGTAAGAGGAAAGCAAACCATTGTCTCAGCCATTGATACTATTTTCAAAATCTCGCTTTGGAGCGACTGCTTGAAAATGATTCACAGCAAAAAAGGACTTAACAAAAGCATTGAGAATTGGTGCAGAGAGAACGGAATCAATTTAGACCATTCAGAAGCCGTCAGACAACAATTCTACAGAATGCGACGCAAATACTGCACTTTCGGAATTATTCTTGGAAAAACTCGCAAGAAAAACTGCGAAAAGGGTGTTGAAAAACGAACAACTTTTGAAACTCCAAATTCCAAAATCATATAAATCCAACTTTATTACTATCCATTCATTTTTTCTCTATTCTTGTTCCCGCTTCGTCGTGATGACGCGGCGGGAAATTCTTTATAAAAAGACTTGCGCTCATTCCGTGTTCAGAATCAGCGCAAGTTTTTATTTAAATCAAGCAATTTTCCCACTCAAAATCTCTTCTATGTTATTCAGACATTCCTTTTTATAAACGAGATTTTCCAATGTTTGTTTCAAAATGAGCGTTTGCAGTTGAGAAAGATTGTCGTTTAGTCTCAAGACGTCTTTGTTGTCAAGCGAGGCAATTTCACAACAAATGTTTTCTTCCAAATTTTTGAAAAGGTCTTTTTCCTTGCAAAGGAGTTTGAAAACCTCAAATATCGGATTTCCTTTGCTCAAATCTTGACTCAAATCATTTCCGCAATTGAAATTTGCGGGGGGGGGTAAAGTCTCTTTTTTCATTTTGTGATTGTGGTTTTTGGTTCAATTTCGGGTGCAAGTTTAAGTATTTCTGCCGAAAATCCATTTGTTTTTTGTCTTTTGTTTTTCTGTTTTCTTCATTTTCCTTTGCAGCGTTGAAAATGAAAAAATCGAAAAACGTACGTTTATCTATATTTGTTTAACCCTTCAAAACTTTAGAATCATGTTGAAGTTTTATGCAGCAGCACGCAGAAATCCGAGAGACCAAAAAATCTACTATCACGCTCAGTTGGAACCCGTGACTCCGGTCAATCTTACCACCATCTGCGA
>JBJEAG010000090.1:0-3399 GCA_051868855.1 Alloprevotella sp.
GAAGAAAAGAAGAAAAGCACAAGACAGACTTCTCTAATTATTTGACAGATTCCGACCACATAAGAGGAAAAAGTTACCACACAAGTATTCCCTTCTGTAATTTATGCACAATAAAAAAGAAACACATATTCATAAATAAAACATATCAGAACTCATTCGACGAAATTTTCACCATAATTTGTGACACATTTTACAGCACAATGTTTCTTTGTCTTAAACAAAGGCATTACTTTTGCAGAGCAATTTGTTTAACAAATCTTATTTTTATGATGAACTTAAAACTTCTCTTAGCGACAGGCGCTCTCTTTGCAGTCGCCTCACAAGCACAGACCAACACAACCCTTGAACCGGACAACTGGTATGTGGGACTTGGCGGAGGTTTGCACTCGTCTTTCTTGCGTTACTCTGACCTCAACGAAGACATCTACCCAACCAAACGTCTCAACAACGGTGGCGTATTTGCCATCTTCGCGCAAGGCGAGTTCGGCGACAAACACCAGTATGCCATTCGCCCCGAACTCACCTACACTCACCGAGGCGGAAAACTGAAAGAAATTGGCAGCGGACTCTATGACGAAGAAAGCGAAATGTCTTACTACGCTTTGAATGGTCTGAAAGACATTCGCTATTCCCTTTCCGCTCACTACATTGACATTCGTGTTCCCCTCATCTATCAGTTCGGCAAGAAGGAATCCGCCCTCCGTCCTTACGTTTATGTAGCTCCGATTCTCGGCTTCTGCGTTGGAGGAAAAATCAAAGCCGAAATGCAGTATGAAGAAGGAAAAGATTCCTACAGTTACGCCGGCTATGCCATGGACCTTTCCAAAAAGAACATGAGCAGCGTCTATTTCGCCGGTGCCGTGGGCGCAGGTCTCAAGTGGCAAGTGAAAGTTGGAGAACACACTTGCTACTTAGGCGCAGAGGTGATGTATGAACACGGATTCACAAACACCTACGGCGAAGAGAAAGACGGCAAGGCTTTGCCTGTCGTGTTCCCCGAACCGCTTCCGCAGGGAACGAAAGTGAACGGAACGCGCCGCATGAGCGGTTTCGAACTGCGCGTGAATGTCGGCATTCCTTTGAGCGTGTTCAAGAAGAAAGCACCTGCTCCTGCTCCCGTAGTGGAAACGCCTGCTCCTACTCCTGTTCCTGCTCCCGCTCCTGCCCCCGCACCCGTTGTGGAAAAGAAAGAGAAACCTTGCTACTCTTTGGAAGAAATCACGGCAATGATGGCAAAGGGTGAATCCGTGGAAGGAAAGACCATCTGTGCCATCAACGATGCCATCAACTTTGACTTCGGCAAAAGCGAAATCAAAGCAGAATCTTTCGAATATCTGAATCGTTTGGCTGAAACCCTCGTGCGCACCAACGCCAAAATCAAAGTGAAGGGACACACCGACAACCGCGGCACCGCAGACTTCAACATGAACCTTTCCAACGAACGCGCCAAGGCAGTGGTGGACTACCTCGTGAAACGCGGCGTTTCGCCTTCCAAACTCTCCTATCAAGGCTACGGCATGACGCTTCCTCTCACCGAAAACGAAACGGAAGAAGGAAGAAGCCTCAACCGCCGAGTTGAATTCGAAATCATGAAATAAAACAACAAAAAATAACCACACATCATGAAAACATATCAATTCCTCACAAAGACCTCCAGTCTGCTCTTTGCCGGCGCTTTCCTTTTCTGCCTCACCTCTTGTCTTGGTTCCGGCGACGAAAGTTTCATTTTGGAAGATGAAATCAAAGGTGTACTCCGCGTGGACGGCATTCCTACCGATGCAGAAGCCACTGCAAGTCCGGTCATTCCCGAGAGCGAACAAACCACAAGTCTTCCCAACGCCACTTGCTCTGTTGAAGAGAACGAGAACGGCGTGGCAATTGCGAGCATCAACATGACGGGCGTGTGGGACGCCACAAACAATGCATGGCTCAACCTTGCAGGTACAGGTGGAAGTAATGGACGTACACAAAACGTTTGGGTTGATGTAGATGACACTCCCAAGGGTATTGATGTTTATAATACCGCTGATGGAGAAGGTTCGCGCACCGTATTAGCAGACCTCGTTTTCCTAGTGGACAATTCGGGCAGTATGTCTGAAGAGGCCAACGGTCTCGCGGCACAAATCATTGATTGGAGTTCCAAATTAGCATCTTCCGGCCTTGACATTCGTTTTGGTTGCGTTGGATATGGTGAAAGCAGATTAAGCAACACCAGCATTGGTGGAGGCATCAACCTCACGACCGCAGCAGGACTAAAGGCTTATCTTGACCGCTCCAGTGGTACATCACGTACACAGGGATTTGAAGGTGCAGATGCTTCTACCCTTCAGTCTGCTGCCACCTCCGGAAAGTACAATAACGGTAGTCCGTACAACGAGTGCGGCATGGTGGCGCTTCGTTTTGCAGACCAGCAGTTTGCTTTCCGCAGCGGTGCTAACCGAATTTACGTCAACTTCACTGACGAACCTAACCAACCCGGCGGAAAAGAAGAATGGTCAGTTGATTTCCTGAAAGACAGCAAGAACTGGACGCCCGCCCAAGGAACAATCCACACGGTATGGAGCAATAACGGTTCGTATGGTTGGAGACCACTTTACGACGAAGACCCCAAACTAATGTCCACTTATACCGGCGGGACCAGCAAAGACGTTGACCCCTATTTTAGCAACGCCACATTGGAAGACCTGCCCGTCACTGGTGCTATGCAGAACTCCTACATCATTCGCTTCACGAACATTGAAGACAAGATGGATGGACAACCCCACACCGTAAAAATTACCGTTCAGTCTGCGGACAGAGCAGTGAAAGCGGTGAAAACCTTCAACGTGGTTTTCGGCAACAAAGAAAACTAATTAACAACAAAAAGCAGCATTGACATACCATCTGTTGTTATATAATAGTGTCGCTTCTTTCGTGAAGCGGCACTTTTCTTATATACGCTTATTTGTGTTGTTTTCATGAAAATCCTCAACTCTATTGCGGATTTTCAATGAAATTTCTCAACAACGTTGCGGATTTTCAATGAAATTACGCAGCAAAAGCACGTATTCTTAGGTTCAGAACAAGTATTTCGCAACAAAAATATCCGAAAGGAACTCGAGAACAGTACTCGGTTAGTGGGAGGTTCGTTCCCGGTAAGTGACAGTCGCATTCCAAAAGACGGAACGAATGATGAACCGACACGCATCGCCACACATTGTTGCCCTTCCATCTCCCTCCGCCAACATGACGTTTTATCCGACGAACTGACATTATTATCCCGCGAACTGACGCTCACGTACGCCACTCTGTCGTTCCCATCTGCCGACCTGTCATTCCTTTCCGCCGAGTTGTCTTTTCTGTCCGCCGATTTGTCATTTCTATCTGCCGACTTGTTGGTGTTCGTCCTTAGGGCGAACA
>JBJEAG010000091.1:0-3356 GCA_051868855.1 Alloprevotella sp.
TAGATATAGAGAAAGTGTATAGTTCGCTTCTTATTACTCCAATGCAAGATGTCCTTCGAGCCATAAACAAGGAAAATAGTAGTGTTTCAGAAGAACTTCTTGCTCGTTTCCGTTCTGTTAAAGATCAATGGTTTGAATCTGAGGTTACGGCTGATACCGGAATCGGTCGAACAATAGAGTCCTTCTTAGGAATCAGTATGAATAGTGATAAAACACCCGATTTTAAAGGCATTGAACTATAAAGTCATCGTGAGAAGAGAAGTAGCAAGAAGAATGTTCTATTTACTCAAACACCGGATTGGGATATAAGTTATTTAAAATCCGGTCGCGAAATAGTGAATAAATACGGATATTTCACCGAGGATGGAAAGAAGACGTATCAAAATACAGTTCAATGCTCTCCTCCTAATAGTCAGCTCTTATTTTTAAACGTAAATCAAATTGAGAAAACGTTGGAGTTGCAAGCTAACAAGAAAAGTCTTGAAGATGTGGCTGCATGGAGACTTCTCAAACTGCATCAGCGTTTATTGACAAAACATCATGAAACATTTTGGATTGAGGTAGAAAATATAATCAATGACAATAAAGAGTATTTCCGTTACAAACAAATAGAGCATACAAAGAACCCTAATATCGGTCAATTTGATATTTTATTAGAACATAACTTCATTACGGTTGATTTACTTTTGTGTCGTCCGAGTGGTCATGGTGACACATACTCTTTTAAAATAAAGAAAAAGGGAATGCCTTTATTATTTCCGGAGAGTGTAATCTATAATATTTAATTCAACATATATAATCATGACGAAAAACATTTTCCTTTTTCTCTCCCTTCTTTTCTGTTTTGCCGGAGACCTTCAGGCACGCAAGCAGAAGACGAGCAAGCCGGAGAAAACCGCTGCCGTCCCTTCCAAAAACGGACTCTTTGACGTCAGTCAAGAAGAAGATGACTGGTTCTTCTTCGTTCCCGACAGTCTGCTCGGACGCGAGTTTCTCGCCAGCGTCCGCTTCACCGGAACGCCCGCTTCGGTGGGAAAATATGGCGGCGAATCCGTCACCCAGCAAACAGTCTATTTCGAACGCCTCGAAAAGGACAAAATGCTGCTGCGCTCCCGCATCCTCATGAACACTTCCGACAGCATCGACGCCATTGACCGTGCCGTCAGAATCAGTAACGTGGACCCCATCATCGGTTCTTTCAGAATCGAGTCCCGCCGCGGCAACAAGAGCAAAATCAAAGTGTCGCCCTTCTTCCTGGAAGACAACAACGCCTTAGGCATCAACAACCGCTACCGTCAGCAGTACGGACTTCAGTCCCCCGTGCGCGATGCCTCCTTCATCGAAAGCATCAAGACCTTCCCCACCAACACCGAGGTTCGGCTGGTCAAGACCTGGACCTCTTCGGGCACGGCAGTGGCTGCCGGAGCACGCACGGGAAAAGTCACCATCGGTCTCAACATTTCTTTCATTCTGCTCCCCAAGACACCGATGCTGGCACGCCTCTTTGACCCTCGCGTCGGCTATTTTTCCGACCGCTTTGAACGCTACACCGACGCTCAACAGCACGTGGAATCGAAGCGATTCATCACCCGCTGGCGTTTGGAACCCAAGGACAGTGCCGACGCCGCCCGCCTTGCTCGCGGAGAACTGGTCGAGCCGAAGAAACCGATTGTCTATTACATCGACCCTGCGACTCCCAAGCAGTGGCGCCCCTATCTCATTCAAGGCGTGAACGACTGGCAGAAAGCCTTTGAGAAAGCCGGATTCAAAAACGCCATTCGTGCCGAAGAGTGGCCCGACACCATTGAAAGCATGTCCATGGAGGATGCCCGCTACTCCGTCATCCGTTATCTCGCGTCTCCCATCCCCAACGCCTACGGTCCGCAGATTCACGACCCTCGCAGCGGAGAGATTCTCGAAAGCCACATTTGCTGGTATCACAACGTCATGCAGTTGGTTCACCACTGGTACATGATTCAAGCCGGCAACCTCGACGAGGCAGCGCGCAAGATGAAGTTTGACGAAGAACTCATGGGACAACTCATTCGTTTCGTCTCCTCCCACGAAGTCGGCCACACCCTCGGCTTGCGCCACAACTTTGGCTCCTCGTCGTTGGTTCCCGTCGATAGTCTGCGCAGCCGCAGTTTCGTGGAATGCTACGGTCACACGCCGAGCATCATGGACTATGCCCGTTTCAACTATGTCGCCCAGCCCGAGGACAGCATCTCCCGCAATGGCATCTTCCCCCGCATCGGCGACTATGACGATTGGGCAATCGAGTGGGGCTATCGTCCCATGTTCGGCGCCTACGATTCCGACAGCGACCACTGGGAGTTGGAGAAAATCACCTCCGAGCGTCTGAAAAACAATCCGCGTCTCTGGTTCGGTGACGGCGAGACCAATGCCACCCACGACCCCCGCTGCCTCACCGAAGACCTCGGCGACGATGCCGTCAAGGCGTCACACTACGGCATTCTCAACCTTCAGCGCATGATGAAACAACTGCCGGAGTGGACTTACGAAAGCAATGACATCTACGGCAAGAATCTTTCTGACATGTATGGTGAAGTGCGCAGCCAGTTCTATCGTTATTGCGGGCACGTCACCAGTCAGATTGGCGGTACTTTGGCAGACTACAAAGCACCCGACCAAACGGGCGTCACCTATTCCTACAATTCCCGCGCCGACCAGCAACGCGCCGTGGATTTCCTTCACCGCGAAGTGCTGACCGAGCCGCGTTGGCTGATTGCTCCGAAATGGATGATGCGTTTCTTGCCGAATCCCGACCGCAGCGTGCAAGTCATCGGACGCTCCGTGGTGCGTAACCTCTACTCCTCCGCGCTTCTCACCCGCCTCAATCCCAACTGGACGGCGGAGGACTATCTCTCCTATCTCACCCGTCTTCTCTTTGAGGGCAGTATGCCTTCCGATGCTTCCGGTCGCGGCTATGCCCAAGCCATGCAGCGCGAAGCCGTCACCTCGCTGATTGCCCTTGTTGCTCCCGGCGCATTGTCCGAACCTTACGCCGCCGCGCTTTCTCAGTTGCAGCGCATCCGTCGCATCTGCCAGAATCGCAAGGGCGATGCCCACAGCGAATCCCTCGTCTTCGCCATTGACAAAGCGTTGAGCGTGAAATAAAAAACTTTCGCCCCGCGGCATATATTTGTTTATACGACCACAGAGACAACTCAGGACAACTGCCGAGCGGCATATATTTGTTTATACGACAACAGAGACAACTTAGGACAACTTTTCTTGTTCTCCAAGTTGTCTCTGTTGTTTTTTGTTGTCTTATTTGTTTTTATTGCTGTCCGGTAAACGGTCTTAATGAATTGAATACGTTGATGTTTGTGGAG
>JBJEAG010000092.1:0-3354 GCA_051868855.1 Alloprevotella sp.
TTCTTAAAAATAATTTAATACTCTTGTCATGCCATTCACGCGATGCGTGGCTGGCACTTCTACCTTATCTTCTACCTATTATGAAGCTACCCCCCCTGATTGCCATTTTTATGGTGTCAACCGCCTTGTCCGCCCAAAGTTTGAAGATTTCGCCTGCCATCGAGAAACAACTCGAAGAACTCGATGAGATTGTGGAGAACAAACCGCTCTATCACGCAGAGAGAGAAAAACAAGCCGCACAACTCAAGCAACAGGCAAAAAGCGCACAAGGACAACGACGCGTCAATATCCTCAAAGAAATTTTTGACCTCTACTCCCACTTCCAAGTGGATTCCGCACAAGTCTATCTCGACTTGCTCGAAGCCATGCCCGAAGTGAAACAGGACCCCGCGCTCGTGGCACTCACGCAAATCGCACGAGCAGAAATCCATTCCGTTGCCGGACTCTATGCCGACGCAGAGCAGGCTCTCAACAGCGTCGATCCCACGCTCATCACTCCGGAACGACAAGATTTGCGACTCTACTATTACCGAATGCGACGAACACTCTGCGGATGGATGGTGCAGTACATTCAATTTGAAAAAGTCAAACAACACTGGGAACAGAAGGTGTGTCGCTTCCGCGACTCGCTCATCTGCATCGACCCCGACTCCATCACCTGCAACGTGGTGCGCGCCGACAAAGCCAACGCAGAGGGACAGCCCGAAAAAACGCTCAATCTCCTCCTCCCGCTCGTGAAGCAAATGGACAGCAACCTGCCCGACCCCTACGTCTGCTTCACACTCGCCGAAGCCTACAACGCCCTCGGCAAACGCGAGGAAACGCTTTCCTATCTCATCCAAACAGCCAAGGCGGACTTGCAAAAAGGAACGACGGAATACATGGCGCTGCCCTGGCTCGCACAACTCCTCTTTGAAGCGGGACAGGTGGAGAGAGCCTACACCTATCTCCTCTGCTCCATGGAAGATGCCAACTTCTGCAACGCCTCGCTCCGCTCCGTCGAGGTGTCGAACGTCTTCCCCATCATTGACCGACAATACAAACAGACCGTGCGCGAACAACACCGCCGCGAACGCGTCTTGCTCTACGTCACGGCAGGTCTCCTCGGCGTTCTCGCCCTCATCGTCGTCCTGCTCAACCGACAAATGAGGAAACTGCACCAACTCCGAAAACAACAGGCGGAGACGAACCAAAGTCTCGAAGAGGCAAACAAGGCGATGCAGCAAACCATGGAGAAACTACACCAAACGAACGAGACGCTGCAACAGACCTACGCCGCCCTGCGACTGACGGACAAGATGAAGGAGGAATATATCGCCCGCTACCTCAACCAGTGCCGCTCCTACATTGAAGCCATGGAGAAGAACCGCAAAATCTGTCTCCGCATGGTCAAAGAACGCCAAATTGACGAACTCTATAAAGTTCTCAAAAGCGAACAGCACATCCGCGACGAGCAGGACAAATTCCTCACGGATTTCGACACTTCATTCCTGACGCTCTTCCCGAACTTCATCAAACAGTTCAACGAACTCCTCAAACCGGAGGAACGCATCGTGCCGAAACACGAGAACCAACTGAACACGGAACTGCGCATCTTCGCCCTCATCCGCCTCGGCGTGAAGGACACGCAGCAAATTGCCCACTTCCTCAACTTCTCCCTCGCCACCGTCTATAACTACCGCTCCAAAATCCGTAACCGCGCCCTCGGCAATCCCGCCGATTTCGAAGCCAGAGTCGCGGAGTTGTAGGGAAGGGTAAAGAGGGGTAAAGAAGGTAAAGAGGGGTTGAGAGGGAGGGTTGAGAATTACGCCAGTGAGCACGGAGAAGATTTGTTACATTATATATATGGTGGCGCGGACGCGATGAATCGCGTCCGCGCCACCTAATAAAGCACTTTTATCACCTTAGCGGTGTGTCAAAATGCAAATTTTGGCTTCACCCTCAGAGGTGTGTCAGAATCCTCAGCGCCTTGCATCTTGACCATTATGACACACCGCCTTATTGTTTCCAAGGATTGAGAATGGACGTCGGACGACCATTCGAGGAAAATGCCCCCATCTGATAAGCCGACCAACCGAAGGTGTTATAGGAAGACGGCTTCCAGTTGCCATAGACTTCCGGTTCCCAATAGAACACACCGGCACAAACCGAGCGACCGAGCGATTTCGCCTTGGTCATGAAGTCGGCTGCCACCTGAGTTCCCAACGTCACATTCGTTTGCACAACCCCAAATTCACTGACCATGACGGGTACGCCGTAGGAAGCAGCCAAACGCTTGATTTGGTCAATGACTTTTGTGTTCAGCGCACTCCACGTCTGACTGTTGTCGTCCGCCTGCGGATAGTGAGAAAGCGCAATCATGTCCATCTTACCGCCCGCCTGTTTGAAACGCTTGAACCACCAGTCGTTGTCCTCGGAAGCATGGTTCAGATGCGGCATGACGTATGCCTCGGGGCAAACAGCTTTTGTAGCATTATAGCCCGCCATGTAGAGTCCGACGAAATTGTTCCAGCCATTGGGAAGGTCGCCTTGGTTGTTCCAGAGTTGCCCCGTCGGATGCATCATACCGTTGCGCGTTTCGTTGCCAATCTGAATCCAAGCCACGCTGACGCCCTTTGCAGCGATGGAAGTGAGGGTGGAACGCACGTGGGCAGCCACCACGTCCTTGAGTTCGTCCAACGAGAGTCCCTCCCACTCTGCAGGCATGTCCTGGCGCGAGGGGTCTGCCCACCAGTCGGAGAAGTGGAAGTCAATCATCACGTTCAGTCCCGCCTGTTTTGCTGCCAACGCTTTGGCTGTGACATCAGCCACGTCAGAGAAATGACAGAGTTTCTTTTCGGGATTTACCCAGACACGGAGACGCACGGCGTTCATGCCGATTTCGCGCATCAACACGGGGCATTCGCGTTCTTCTCCGGCTTCATTGTAGAAGCGTTTACCATCAGCCGCCATCTCAGTGTACCAACTGATGTCGGCGCCGCGCACAAAGGCAGTCACGTCATCGGGCGTGGTGGAGCCGCCGGGACCGGAAGGGGGCTCGGGGTCTTCGGGAGGAGTCACAGGAGGCGTCACGGTCGCCTCATCACCGCCGCAGGCAGTCAGACTGCACACGGCAAAAAGGGAAAGGAGGAAAAAAATCTTTTTCATATTCTTTTATTGGGTCAAAAAGTCAAAGAGACAAAGAGACAAAGAGACAAAGGGTCGCTGCGCTCCGGTCAAAAAGGTCAAAGGGGTCAAAGGGGTCGGCGCGGAGGTCGTTTGAGAGGTTGAGGTCGTTTGAGAGGTTTGAGGGGTTTGAGAGGTTGGTTCGGTCACCGACTTTTTGTCTCTTTGACTTTTTGTCTTTTTGACTTC
>JBJEAG010000093.1:0-956 GCA_051868855.1 Alloprevotella sp.
GGAATGTTCAAAAGAAAGTGCTTACATTTTGGTTGTTTTTCGATTCTTAGAGCGAACTTTTGTAAGTTTCGTCAGTCACATAGCCCGCTATGCTCCTTCCTCAACTCACAAAATTTCATCTCTAAGAAATCAAAAACCAACTCAACCTAATTTATAGAACACCCCTTGAGTTTTCAGACGGTCGGCTCAGACGTTTGTGTCTGTTCCTGTGGGCATCACTTTTTGGTGGCGAGGGGATTGACGCCTTCTTTGGCGATTTTGATTTGCACGCCTTTGCTGATTTCGAGCATGACGCTGCCGTTTGCCTCGTCGATGCTCTTCACGGTGCCGTAGATGCCGGAGACGGTGATGACTTCCTGTCCGACGGTGAGGGAGTTGCGGAAGTTCATCAGTTCTTTCTGCTTCTTGTTCTGCGGACGAATCATGAAGAAGTAGAAGATGGCGAAGAGAACGACCATCATGACAATCATGGAGAGGCTGCTGCCTCCGCCGCCGGGTGCGGTTTGTGCTTGGAGAAGAGTTGTGAACATGTTTTCTTTTTGTTGTATGTGATTATTAATGAGTCAAAGAGTCAAAGAGTCAAAGAGTCAAAGAGTCAAAGAGACAAAGAGACAAAGAGTCAAAGAGACAAAGAGTCAAAAAGTCTAAGAGTCTTCGCAGAATCTGTTTTATCTGTGCTATCTGTGTTCAAAAAAAGTTTCGCGGTATCGTCGCTTCGCTCCAGTCAAAGAGTCAAAGAGAAGCCTACCCCAACCCCTCCCTAAAGGGAAGGGTTTTGTTTGGCACATGCTTTCTGCATGCTTCTTGCAGGGGTTTGCAAGGTTTTTGCAGGGGTTTTGCAAGGTTTTTGCAGGGTTTTTGCAGGGTTTTTGCAGGGGACCTGCAGGTTGCAAAATGGTTGCAAAATGGTTGCAAAATGGTTGCAAAATGGTTGCAGAAGAGGTTTGAAAGGTTTG
>JBJEAG010000093.1:1056-3352 GCA_051868855.1 Alloprevotella sp.
AGGAGTTTGAAAGGTTTGAGGAGTTTGAAAGGTTTGAGGAGTTTGAAAGGTTTGAGGAGTTTGAAAGGTTTGAATCGGTCACCGACTTTTTGCCCCTTTTGACCTCTTTGACCTTTTTGACCTCAAAAGGTCACCGACTTTTTGACCCTTTAGACCTCTTAGACCTTTTTGACCTTTTAGACCGGAGCGAAGCGACTCCGACTCTTAGTCTTTTAGTCTCTTAGTCTTTTTGACTTTTATTTCCCCCTCTCTTTGGTCGTCATTCCTTCTTGGCGGCAACGGGCGACGATGTTGTCGAGCGTAGCGTTGATGAACGACGGGCTTTGGGGAGTGGAATAGACCTTCGCGATTTCAATGTATTCGTTGAAGCTGACGTTCAAGGGAATGTTGTCGAAGGTGAGGATTTCCGCCAGTGCGGTTTGGAGAATCATCACGTCCATCAGCGCCAGTCGGGCGAAGTCCCAGTTCCTGCATTGTGCGGCAATCAGTTCTCGCATTTCCGGGGCGCGGGTGATGGCGGCGCGGAAGAGTTGGTGGGCAAAGTTTCGGTCGGCGTCTTTGAGGAAGAAGGGGAGCAGCGGTGCCTCGTCGGGCGTGTTCTCCTTCAAATTGTTGATGGTTTTGAGGATGAAGGAATCCACCGTGTCCTTGTCGTCGTTCCAATAGAGCGAGTGGTCTTCAAGGATTTCGGCGAGGTTGTCGTTGTCCACGATTTTCTCGCGATATATTTTCAGCACAAGTTCTTTGTCGTCTTGGAAACTGTGCGTCTCCTGTTGGGCGTATGCCTTGAAATCCTCCGACTCAAGAATTTCTTCGTAGAGATTTTTGATGAACGCCGGTTCCTCGCTCCACTCCTGCTTTTTGTTTTCCAAGAAATCAATCATCTCCCGGTTGGCGCCCAGTTTCGCAATCCAGCGGTTGGCGGCGAAGAGTGCGTCGGCAGAGGCGTCGGCAGAGGCGATGCCGGTGCGACGTTCGCGAGCCAGCCGCACGTTGTCGCGTGTGGCAGCCAGTTTTCGGAGTTCGAGAAGAGTGGAGAGGAGGTAATGAAACAGGTCTTGCGTTTTTTCAAGAGAGAAGTCCAGTTCTTTGTACGCGGCTTCCGGGTCTTTGCCTTCGTTTTGAGAGAATGCGTACAGTAGCTGTACAATCTTCAGTCTGATGAGCGATCTGTTAATCATGATGAGAACGAATGTGAGAAGAATGCACCGAAGTGTTCATTGTGACGCGGTGCATGAATTTTGCGGGTGCAAAGTTGGTGCAAGTCGAATGCAGAAGAGCCAACTTGTTTGGGTCTTTTGCTGAGACGCCGCCCAACTTCGCGCTGCAAAGATACAACGAAGAAATGAAAGCGTCAAATTTATGCCTGTTTGCTGCCGGCGGAGCGTTGATAGCTCAGTGCCGAGAGGATGTAGATTTGCATCATTGCCACGGCGCGGGCGTTCTCGCCGCCGTTGGGGATGATGATGTCGGCATACTGTTTGGTCGGTTCGATGAACTCGTCGTGCATCGGTTTGAGGATGTTGCGATATTTTCCAATCAGCATCTCCAGCGGGTGTCCGCGTTCGGCGGTGTCTCGTTCGATGACGCGGAGGAGTCGCTCGTCGGCTCCGGCATCGACGTAAATCTTCAAGTCCATGAGGTCGCGGAGTTTCTTGTCGTAGAGCGTCATGATGCCTTCGACGATGATGACCTCTCGCGGTTCCACGTGCACCGTTTCCGGCAGGCGGGTGCAGGTGATGTAGGAATAGGTTGGTTGTTCGATGGCGCGTCCCTGGCGGAGTTCCTCGATTTGGTGTGCCAGCAGTTCCCACTCGAAGGCGTCGGGATGGTCGAAGTTCGTTTTCTTTCTGACTTCCAGCGGGAGGTCCGACTGGTCGTTGTAGTAGGAGTCCTGCGGAATGACCGCCACGGTGTGTTCGGGAAGTGAGTCGAGAATCTTGCGCACCACAGTGGTCTTTCCCGAGCCGGTGCCGCCCGCAATTCCAATAATCAGCATGGTTGTGAGTGTTTTGGTTCGCGAGCAGAAGGCGACGAACTGTCGCGCGGATTTCGCTCGCGGGAGGAAAAAGGAATGAAGTGTGCTGCAAATGTAAGAAAATATTACTGTCTGATAAAAGTTTTGCCGGACAGTAATAAAATGGATGAAACCTTTCTTCTGTAACTCTTATGTTTATCGCCTTGAAGAGTCACCGGGCATATAGCAAGACATTGCTGTCCGGTAATAGTTGTTTCAGCCGGATGGTGAGTGCTGAAAGCACGAACGAGCCCGACGAAGGAGGGCGAGATTATAGCC
>JBJEAG010000094.1:0-14782 GCA_051868855.1 Alloprevotella sp.
AAAGGGAGGAATGTATATGTCCCAAACTCCTTTCCGGCTGCGCTCTTGGAACGCCTGACGCAGAGCAGTGTTGGCGGAAACGCCTCCGGAGAGGGCGACATGGCGGATGCCGGTCTGACGCACGGCGAGTTCGAGTTTCTCCATGAGAATCTCGACAACGGTGTGTTCAAAAGAGGCGGCAAGGTCTTCCTTGTGGGTAGCCATGAAGTTCTCATCTTCAGCGAGATGGTCACGAAGGAAATAGAGGAAGGAGGTCTTCAGACCGGAGAAACTGTAGTCCAATCCCGGCACACGGGGACGAGCGAAGCGGAAGGCTTTGGGGTTGCCTTGACGCGCCAGACGATCAATGACAGGACCGCCGGGATAGCCGAGCCCCATGACTTTGGCGCATTTGTCCAATGCCTCGCCGGCAGCATCGTCGATGGTCTGACCGAGGATTTTCATACGGTTATAGGCATCCACACGCACAATCTGCGTGTTGCCTCCGCTGACCAGAAGACAGAGAAAGGGATAAGGCGGGAGAGGTTTGGAGACTTCCTCCGGTGTGCGAATGAAATGAGCCAGAACGTGGCCTTGAAGATGGTTGGCTTCAATGAGAGGAATGCCCAAAGAAAGAGCCAGCCCCTTGGCAAATGAGACACCAACCAGCAACGAACCCATGAGACCGGGACCGAGCGTGACAGCCACAGCACTGAGCTCGGAACTTTCCACTCCGGCTTTCTTCAGTGCGCGGTCCACCACGGGAACAATGTTCTGTTGATGGGCACGGGAAGCAAGTTCGGGCACCACCCCACCCCAGGCTTGATGAACTTCCTGAGAAGCGGTGACGTTGGAAAGAAGGAAACCGTCACGAATCACGGCGGCAGAGGTGTCGTCGCAACTGGATTCGATGGCTAAAATGGTGACTGGTTGCATGTGTTGACTTTTCGCTTCGAAGAGCGAGTTTGAAGGTTCTGAAAGAAAGTGGAGAGATGACTACGCGCGTGTCCTATTAATAAATAGGGGTGACTTGGTCAGTGTGTCAGGATTTCCACTCCGGTCTCGGTGACGAGGAAGGTGTGTTCCCACTGGGCGGAGGGGAGTTCGTCTTCGGTGACAACGGTCCACCCGTCTTCTTCGTCGATGAAGACGTCGGAGACACCCATGTTGATCATCGGTTCGATGGTGAAAACCATGCCGGGCACGAGGAGCATGCCCTTTCGGCGGGTGTCATAGTGATCCACCTCGGGGTCTTCGTGGAATTCCAGTCCGACGCCGTGTCCGCAGAGGTCACGAACAACGCTGAAACCGTGGCTGCGGGCAAGCGGTTCGATGGCGCGACCAATGTCGCCGACATGACCCCAAGGCTTGACGGCGGCAGCACCTGCCTTCAAACACTCGAGCGTCACATCAACCAACTCCTGCTTGCGGGGCGTGGTTTTGCCAATGACAAACATTCGGGAGGCATCGCTGAAATAACCATCGAGAATGGTGCTCACATCGACATTGACGATGTCACCTTCTTCAAGAAACTCATATTCGGAAGGTATTCCATGGCAGACAACCTCATTGATGCTGGTGCAGACACTCTTGGGATAGCCCTCATAGTTCAACGGAGCGGGGATGGCACCGTGGGCAACGGTGTAGTCATAGACCAAACGGTCAATCTCGGCAGTGCTCATTCCGGCACGGATTTGACTTTCGACCAAGTCCAGCACGCCGGTGTTCACGACACCGCTTCTTCTGATTCCCTCAATCTGTTCAGGAGTTTTGACGAGATGGCGCGGAGGAACGATTTCGCCTCGTTTTTCTGCCTCCATCACTCTCAAATCCAACTCAGTAGGTTCTTGACCTGAAGGAATTCTCCAAATGTTTTTTTTCTTTTTCTTCAGCATGATGGCTGGGTTTTGCGAGTGCAAAAGTAGTGCTTGACAGTGAAAAACGGAAAGAAAGCGCCAAATTTTCTTTTCGCATCGCCATTGTTGGATTAACTTTGCACGATAAAAATAACATAAAATCAGTTTTTCATCATGAACAACCTCACCCCCATTCGTTTTGTTCAGCAAGCCGCCATGCGCCAAGGAATCATTCTGGGTGCTTGGGGGTGGGTGACGCTCACCATGATGAAACTGTCATTCTCCCACGCGCTTTTCTCGCTGGTTTGGTTGCTCATGCTGGGCTTCACGCCGCTGGTCTGCATCGCACTGACTTTCCGCACCCGCCAAAACTGGTGGAAGCAGGAAGAAATGCTGGAGAGTTTCAGTTTCACTGCCGCTTTCCTCCACTCCTTCTTCACCTGTCTCTGCGGAGCGGTTTGGCTTGCCACGGCAGTGTTTGTCTATCTGAAATACTTTGACGGCGGAGCCTTCTTTGAAGCCTACGGCAGGATGCTGGACACTCCCGAGGGACGCGCTGCCATTGCCCAACTGGCTCGCTCACAAGACTTCGGCAGTGTGCTCTCTGTCGATTCGCCCCGGAAAATGGCAGAAGCAATGCAATCTGTCGGAGCCTCCACCTACGCCGCGCTCATCCTCTACCTCTCCCTCATCGGAGGACCGGTGCTGGGACTCATCACGGGGATCATCTGCAAAAAGAACACGAAATAGCGATGGCGGTGTGTCATAACAGCCAATCTGAGGCGTTACTATCGTCTTCGGGCTTGGTCATGTACTTCAGTACACTCCCTGCACCCTCATCCTCAGCGCCTTGCATCTTAGCCATTCTGACGCACCGCCGAGGGAAAAGCCAAAATCTGCTTTTGACACACCCTCTTTTCAAGTTTCCGACCGGCTTGGCGATGAATGTAGATAAGTTCAAAGAAACGGGAACGGGGCTTTTGCCCTCTATTTCCCTCCCTTTAGAAGCAAAAAGTTTTTCAAAAACATATACACAAATCACACATGGAACACAAATGTGACATTTCGGTGGTGGTGCCTCTCTTCAACGAGGCTGAAAGTCTTCCGGAACTGAAAGACTGGATTGAACGTGTCATGACGGAACACGGCTTCACCTACGAGATTATCTTCGTGAACGACGGCAGCACTGACGACTCCTGGAAACGAATCGAAGAGTTTGCCGCACAGGACGAACGCATCCACGGCATCAAATTCCGCCGAAACTACGGAAAGTCACCCGCCCTCTTCTGCGGATTCAAAGCAGCACAAGGAAAAGTGGTCATCACCATGGACGCTGACCTGCAAGACTCTCCCGACGAAATTCCGGAACTCTACCGCATGATTACGGAGGACGGCTACGACCTCGTCTCGGGCTACAAACAGAAACGCTACGACCCGCTGTCAAAAACCCTCCCCACAAAACTCTTCAACGCCACCGCACGAAAAGTGAGCGGCATCCACAACCTCCACGACTTCAACTGCGGACTGAAAGCCTATCGCAGCGAAGTGGTCAAAAACATTGAGGTCTATGGCGAAATGCACCGCTACATCCCCTATCTCGCCAAGAATGCCGGTTTCTCCCGCATCGGAGAAAAAGTCGTGCACCATCAGGCACGAAAGTTCGGCAAGACAAAGTTTGGCGGACTGAACCGCTTCGTCAATGGCTACTTGGATCTCCTCTCCCTCTGGTTCCTCAACAGTTTCGGACTGAAGCCGATGCACGTCTTCGGTTTCCTCGGCTCGCTGATGTTCTTCCTGGGATTCGTGGCTGTCATCACCGTGGGCGGAATCAAACTGGCACACCTTTATTCCGGAACACCCGCACCACTCGTGACGAACTCTCCCTGGTTCTACATCGCTCTCACCACCATGATTCTCGGCACGCAACTCTTCGTGGCAGGCTTCCTCGGTGAACTCATCAGCCGAAACGCACAGGGAAGAAATGACTATCAAATCGAAAAGGAAATCTGAACCACGACTGTCCGGACACGAAACGCATCCACGAAACTCCTCTTCATGAAAAGACTTCATCTCATGAAAAGAATTCTCCAACCGACTCTCATCGGCATCGCCGCTATGCTCCTCGGAGCCTGCACCAACATTGACTGCCCGCTGGACAACGTGGTGATGATGCAATGTGGCATCTATGACGCTGAGACCGAACAACCGCTGACGCTTCCCGTTGAATGGGCACTGAGCGTGAAACCCGCCGGCAGAGACACCATCCTGCTGAACCGGGCATACGGCGTTGAGTCGTTTCTGCTGCCGCTGAAAGAGGGCGAAGAGAAAGACACACTTCTCTTCTTCTTCGCACCGCCCTCCACCAACACCGGCGAGGAGGAGGGAACAGAGGAAGGCGAAGAAACGGAGAATCCGCCTGTCACCGCGAGCATCGTGCCCGACACGTTGTTCGTGACCCACACCCGAACACCCCACTTTGAAAGCGTGGACTGCCCCGCTTCCGTGTTCCACAACATCACCGACGCCTCCACAAAGGCAAGTCCCCAAAATCAACTCCGATGGACCCTTGAGAGAGTGAAACTCGTCCGAACCACCGTGAACTATGACGACATTGAGAACCTTCGCATTTATCTTCGCACTACTGACGAGCAGTAGTCTGCTCCATGCAGTTTCCCTTCAGAAGGACGCAGACCTTCTTCAAGGGAATCCCGACCGCCCCACCCTCACGGTGACGGCGGAAGACTCTGTCGTCAAAACCGTCACAGACTCTGTCCCCAACAAAAAGAAGAGAGTGGCATACGCCTCCAAAGAGGAAGCAGCCAAAGCACTCGAAAAAGCAAAAGAGTTGCCAACTTTCGCCGGAGTCAGTGTCGGTTTCGACGTCTGCGGAGCCGCCATGGCGGTGCTCGGCTCATGGGGACAATATGAAGCCATCGCACGCGCCAACCTCAAAGGCAGATTCTTCCCCACGGTGGAATGTGGCATCGGCTACAGCCATCACGAAGATGAAACGACTGAGATTCGCTACAGTGTGAACGCTCCCTATTTCCGACTCGGCATGGACTATAATCTGGCAAACGATGCCGCCTCCGGAAACAGAATTCTCTTGGGAGCCCGCTACGGTTTCTCCTCCTTCCAATATGACCTTGACGGACCGGACCTCATTGACCCGGTCTATGGCACTGCCACTCCTTTCCATTTCTCCGGACTGAAAGGCAGCAACCACTGGCTGGAACTCTGTGCCGGATTGGAAGCCAAGGTCGTGGGCATTCTGCACATCGGCTGGAGCATTCGCTACAAATTCCGCATCAGCAACAAACCCTCTGCCGTGGGAAGTCCATGGTACGTTCCCGGTTTCGGCAAGAACGACGGACACGCCTTGGGCGGCTCGCTGCACATTCTCATTGACATTTGAACCTGCAAAACTGAATGAAACAACGCTCCACTCTCCGCACCGTCGCCGGTGTTCTCTTCCTCCTGCTGCTCATCGCGGGCACTGTCTGGATTCTGAAGTTCAGAGGCACTGCCACCCTGCGCACCGCAGAAGGAAGCATCTTCGGCACGGTCTATCACATTAAATATGAAAGCGCCGAGGCGCTTGACGACCAAATCCGACAAGAACTGGAGGCGGTCGATCAAAGCCTTTCCGTGTTCAACTCCCAAAGCACCATCTCCCGTCTCAACCGAGGAGAAACGAACAAGACGAATTTCCGTCTCTTCCGCACCTTGCAAAAAGCCCTGGAGGTGTCTGAAGAGACTGATGGCGCATTCGATGTGACCGTCATGCCGTTGGTCAATGCCTGGGGATTCGGCTATAAAAGCGGAACGCTTCCCACACAAAGGGACATTGACAGTCTCAGACAGTTCGTGGGCTGCCAACACCTGACCCTTGAAGCCGACAGCATCTTGAAAAAAGACAAACCGGGCATCATGATTGACCTCGGCGCCATTGCCAAGGGCTACGGCGTGGACTGCGTGGCAAAGCTCCTGCTCCAACACGACGTGAAGAACTTCATGGTCGAAATCGGAGGGGAAGTCATCACCCACGGCAGAAATCCCAATGGTGAAAAATGGAAAATCGGCATCAGCAAACCGATTGAGAATCCCGCCCCCGGGGAAGAATTGCAGACGGTCATCTACTCTGAAAACGAGGCGATGGCAACCAGCGGGAACTATCGTAACTTCTACGTCAAAGACGGAAAGAAATATGCCCACACCATAGACCCCAAGACCGGCTACCCTGTGGAGCACTCTCTTCTCTCCGCCACCGTGTTTGCTCCGGACTGCACCACCGCCGATGCCTTTGCCACTGCCTTCATGGTGATGGGACTCGAAAAAGCCAAAGGTGTGTTGGAACGACACAAAGAACTGAAAGCATGTCTGATTTATGCAGACGATAATGGCAAGTTGAACACCTACACTCACGGAAGGATTCAGACCTGTCAGTAGCATCACCTCCTGCTGCGAGAACCGAAAGCATGGGTTTCCGTCTCTGCAGCCTCACCAATTGACCAACCACACAAAAACATGGAACACAGTTTCTCCGACCGACTCCTGCTGCATCCTCTCTTTCAAGGATTCAGTCGTTTGGACTTCTTGGACATCGTGGGAGCAACACCCTTCGATTTCCACTCCTTTCCGCCCAAAGCGACATTGGTGCACCAAGGAGACTCCTGCGTGCGGCTGCACCTGTTGCTCCGCGGCACAGTGGAGATTGTGAGAGAGAGTCCCAACCGTCTCTACAGCATCACGGAGGAACTGACTGCGCCCTGCACCATCGGTACTGCCCGACTTTTCGGGTTGCACAACCTTCACACCCACACAGTCAAAGCGGTGGAAGAAGTGCAGTGCGTGCTGCTCGACAAACCTGCCATCAACCAACTTCAAAGCCAGCACCCGGCATTCCGAATGAACTTTCTCAATGCCATCTCCACAGACTTGCAACACATTGAATCAAAACTTTGGAACACACGGCAAGAAGACCCTGAAGCACGCTTTGCGGAGTTCCTTCGCAACCGCTGTCTCAGACCTGTCGGAAAAAAGAAACTTCACATCAAAATGGAGGACCTCGCCACAGAGCTGGGCGTCACCCGACTCAAAGTCTCCAAAATGCTCGCCACCATGGAAGAAAAGCAGTGGCTGACCTACTCCCGAGGCAACATCACCGTGAATGCGCTGGAGTTGTTGGGATACTGAGGGGTTTGAGGGGTTTGAAGGGTTTGAGGGGTTTGAAGGGTTTGAGGGGTTTGAAGGGTTTGAGAAGTTTGAGAAGTTTGAAACTTAAAACCTGAAACTGCCAACACCAACGCGCCGCAGGCGCAGCATCCAACACAGCATACACATTATTATATATATGAGTATATTCAACTTTTTCTCAAAGAAGCAGAAACAAGAAGTTCTGCAAAACGGATTGGAAAAGACCAAAACGGGAATCTTCAACAAATTGGCACACGCCATCGCCGGAAAGTCCACCGTCGATGATGACGTGTTGGACCAACTGGAAGAGATTCTCATTTCCTCCGACGTCGGCACCGACACCACCATTGACATCATTCACCGAATTGAAGAGAGGGTGGCTCGGGACAAATATGTCGGAACGGCAGAACTGAACCGCATTCTCAAAGAAGAAATCTCAGCCCTGCTGACACCGGCGAATGATGCTCCCGCCGCGTCGGAAGAAGAACCGTTTGCCTTCATCCGTAACCGCGAAGGAAAAGCACCCTACGTCATCATGGTGGTCGGAGTGAACGGTGTGGGAAAAACAACCACCATCGGTAAACTCGCCTATCAGATGAAAGAAGCGGGACTGAAAGTCGTGCTGGGAGCAGCCGACACCTTCCGCGCTGCCGCCGTGGAACAAATCGTCACCTGGGGCGAACGAGTCGGAGTGCCCGTCATCAAACAACAAATGGGAAGCGACCCCGCCAGCGTGGCTTACGACACGCTGAACTCTGCCGTGGCACAGGGAGCAGACGTCGTTCTGATTGACACCGCCGGACGCCTGCACAACAAGCCGAACCTCATGGCAGAACTTGCCAAAATCAAACGCGTCATGCAGAAAATCGTGCCGGAGGCTCCGCATGAAGTGATGCTCGTCTTGGACGGAAGCACCGGACAGAATGCCTACGAACAAGCACGTCAGTTCGTCAAAGTCACCGATGTCACCGCGCTCGCCATCACAAAATTGGACGGAACAGCCAAGGGCGGTGTCGTCATTGGCATCTCCCACAGTCTGAAAGTGCCTGTGAAATACATCGGTCTCGGAGAAAAGATGACAGACCTGCAAGCATTTGACGCCAAAGACTTCGTGGACTCGCTCTTCGAGGGACAACTCTGAAAAAATCTCATTCACTCACCTTTGAAGCAACTTTCATCATGCGCACAATAGACCTCATCACCATGGGGTGCTCCAAGAATTTGGTGGACTCCGAGCGGTTGCTGTTCCGTTTTCAAGAACATGGCATCCGTTTCTTCCATAACCCCGACACCCTGCACGGCGACACGGCCATTGTGAACACGTGTGGTTTCATTGCAGATGCCAAAGAAGAGAGCATCGAAATGATTCTGGACCTCTGCCAACAAAAAGAAGACGGAATGCTCCGTGCTGTCTATGTCATGGGATGCCTCTCTGAACGCTATCGAAAAGAACTCCAAGAGGAAATTCCTGATGTCGATGGCTTCTACGGCAAATTCGACTGGGACCAACTGATTGCAGACCTCTGTGGAGGAGAAGAAGAAAATACTGAGAAAGAAGACAGAGTGCTGACCACTCCGTCACACTATGCCTACGTCAAAATCTCGGAAGGATGCGACAGGACCTGTGCCTACTGTGCCATTCCGCTCATCACGGGCAGACACCGCAGCCGTCCCATGGAACGCATCCTGGAGGAAGTGGAGACGCTGGTCAAACAAGGCGTGAAAGAGTTCCAACTCATTGCTCAGGACTTGACCTACTATGGCATTGACCTCTACGGCAAACAGGCTCTCCCGGAACTGGTGGAGCGCATGGCGAAAGTGCCCGGAGTGGAATGGATTAGGCTCCACTATGCCTATCCCGCCAAATTCCCCAAAGACCTTCTGAGAGTCATGAGAGAGAATCCGAACGTTTGTAACTATCTGGACATTGCTCTTCAACACTCTGCCGACACCGTTTTGGGCAGAATGCAACGCCACATCACTCACCAAGAAACGGTGGAACTTCTCCGACTCATGCGCCAGGAAGTGCCGGGCATTCACATCCGCACCACGCTCATGGTGGGTTTCCCCGGCGAGACCGAAGAAGACTTCGAAGAACTGAAAGACTTTGTCAGAGAAATGCGCTTCGAAAGAATGGGAGCCTTTGCCTATAGCGAAGAGGAAGGAACCTACGCCGCACTGCACTATGAAGACGATGTGCCGGAAGAAGTGAAGCAGCAACGCCTCGACGAACTCATGAAAATTCAAGAAGGCATCGCACAAGAAATCTCGGAACAGAAAATCGGACAACGTTGCAAAATCATCATTGACCGACTGGAAGGAGACTACTACATCGGACGCACCGAAGCCGACTCTCCGGAAGTGGACTGCGAGGTGCTCATCAAAAACTCCGGCATTCCGCCCCTCCAACCCGGCAGCTTCCACGAGGTCGAAATCACTGACTGCGAAGAGTTTGACCTCTACGCCACTCTCATCTCTTGAAATCCTCTCACCTTCCATCTTTATGAACAACAAAGACTTCATTCAAGCACTTTCGCGTGCCTCTCAATTCTCCACAAAAGACACAACGAGACTCGTGGACTCTTTTCTCCAACTGATGGCGGAAAAGATGGATGACCAAAGCCTTCTGACCATTCCGAACGTGGGCTCTTTCGAGGTGAAAAAGAAAACGGAACGCATCGTCGTGAACCCCGTCACCAAAAAGAGAAAACTCATCCCGCCCAAATTGGTGCTCGCCTTCAGAGCAGCCAACAATCTCAAAGACAAACTGAAAAGCAATTCGGCAGACTAATCTCACAACCCACGGATGAAACAAAAGTTACTACTTTCAGACTTCGCACAATGGCTCTCCGAAAAGGAAGGCATTACGAAAAGAGATGCGCAAACCTTCCTCCGCGCCCTCTTTCAAATCGTTGAACAAGGACTGACCGATGACCAGTTTGTGAAAATCAAAGGACTGGGAACTTTCAAATTGGTCACCGTCAACGAAAGAGAAAGCGTCAACATCAAAACCGGAGAACGCTTCCAAATCGGCGAGCACAACAAAGTGACCTTCATTCCGGATTCTTCCATGAAGGAAATCATCAACCGACCCTTTGCACACTTCGAGTCGGTGGATTTGAGCGATGAGACCGACACCGCCGAACTGGACGCTGTGGACGAAGCCATCAAACAGGAGTTCCCGCAAATCTTGAAAGAGGAGACTTCCGCTGCGGAAGAACCTATCTCCACCACCGTGGAAGTCATCACCGAAAGTGCTCATCCCGAATCTCTTTCGGAAGAAGAGAACACTATCCCCGAAGAAGTCACCGAAGCAGAAACGACCACGGAGGAGGTTTCAACAGACATTCCCACAACCACTGAGACTCTGACGGAAGGAACGGAGGCAGAAGAAACGGAAACGGGAAAAACAGACTCTGATGCTCCCGCCGAACCGGAAACCGTGGTCATCGCAGAAAAAGAAACGTGCTCCGAACTTCAAGCACCGGAAGAAGCACCTCTCACTCCGGAAGAAACACCCGCTCAGGTGACTACCACCGCCGAAAAGACTGACTCCGTGGGCACTGATGCGGAGATTGGCGTTTCTCAGCCCACCACACTGACTGTCTCCGGCGGCACTGTGGAAGAAGAGGAACATCCGAGCCGTCCTTGGTTGCGCCGCACACTGCTGTCACTCCTCGTCTTGCTGCTCTGCACCGCAAGTTATTTTGCCGGCTACTACCGTCTGCTTTGTCCGCCGTGTGCTCCCGATGCCCCCACTGCTCCCGCTGCTCCCACTGCTCCTGCTGTCAAGGCTCAAACTGACTCCACTCAGACGAAAGCACCTCGAACCACGGAAAAAGACAGCACCGCTGTCTCCGCCGCTCCTCAAACCGTTTCCACGACGCCTCCTGCCAAAGCGAAAGAACCTGTGAAACAGCCACAAAAAGAAGAGAAAGCCGTCACCCGAACCCACACCATTCGCATTGGCGACAACCTGAGTCGCATCGCTCGGAAATACTATGGCGATGACTGCTATGTGGACTTCATTATTCAAAAGAACAACCTGAAGAATGCGGACAACATCCATGTCGGAAAGGTGCTCGTGCTCCCTCCGCCGGAGTCCGAAACGCACAACTGAGACTCGCGAAAAAAGTTTTCACGCTTAAATTCTGACAATCAAGAGAATGCTTTTTCCGCCCTCAACGAGCGTTAAAAAATCTCACATCGAAGTCCTCAAAAATCAAAAACAAAACCCTACCTTTGCCACATGATTCGATTATCCGCCCATATTGTTAGTTTGATGCTGAAGCACGATTGTGTCATCGTGCCTGAGTTGGGTGGATTCGTGGCTCAATACGTTCCGGCGCGTCTCATCACCGCCGAAAACATCTTGATGCCGCCTTGTCGAACCGTGGTGTTCAACCCGCGGTTGAACATGAACGATGGTCTGCTCGTGCAGTCCTACATGCAAGCCTACCACACCGGCTACACCGAGACGCTCCGCATGGTGAACGCCGAAGTGAAAAAGCTGAAGGAGATTTTGGCAAAAGAGGGCAGTTATGAACTCAGCGGCATCGGCACGCTTTGCATGCAAGGAACGGACAAGATGCTCTTCACGCCCCAAGAGAGCGGCATCTTGTCTCCCGAACTCTACGGACTGAACACCGTCGCCACCATGCTGCCCGCGGAGCAGAAGAAAAAGAAGCGTCGCAGAAAAACTGCCACGCTGCGCAGATTCACTCAGCCCTCCTTCATCAACCGGGAGTGGGTGCGCTATTCTGTGGCTGTGGCTGCTGCCATCGTCTTCTACTTCCTCCTCGCCACTCCCCTCTCCTCTCCCTCCACCTCACAGACCGACTGGGCATCTGCCGTCAACCAAGAGATGTTCCGTGCCGACAACCCGGCGCTCTCGCAGGTTGCCACTCCGGTTGTCGCTGAGAAAGTGGCAACAGAGAGCGTGGCAACCGACACGCTGAACCAAGAAAAGGTCACGGAAGAAAACACGGAGACAAACGTGAAAGAAACAGCAGTGACCTCTGTCAAGCAAGAAAAAACTGCCGAGACCAAAGTCGCTCAGTCTGAGACTGAAGTCAAGAAATCTCACTCGGAGACCTACACCATCGTCTTGGCTTGCGCCGTGCCCCGAAAAAGCGCAGAGCATTTCGTGGAACAACTCCAAAAAGAAGGACTCCACGAAGCCGAAATCATCAAGACCAGCATGTTGCGCGTCATCTATGGGAACTACTCCTCTCAAGAAGAGGCATACGCTCAGTTGAGAAAACTTCGCAGTCACAACGCTTTTGCCGAGGCTTGGGTCATGAAAAAGCCTAAGTGATGAGAGAAGTCTCACTCGGGGAAGTCCAATCATTCATTGCCCATGAAACGAATTCGCTGTCCCAAATGTGACGAGGCAGTTCTTTTTGATGAAACAAGATACGAAGCGGGACGTATTCTTGTGTTTGAATGTCCCGCTTGCCACAAACAGTTCAAACTCCGCCTGCCCTCACGCCCTTCCGAGGACTCCTCTGACGCGCCGACCGACGCGCCGGCTGTCGGTCATTTGGTCGTGGTGGAAAATGTTTTTCATTTCAAACAAATCATTCCGCTCCACGAAGGAGAAAACGTGGTGGGAAGATGGGTCAAAGGCACCAAAGCCAATGCTGCCATCAAAACCGTGGACCCGAGCATGGACACCACCCACTGCATCATCACGGTGAACCGCACGCCTGCCGGCGACTACCGTTTCATCCTTCGCGACGCTCCCTCCCACACCGGCACTTTCCTGCAGAGTGAAATCTTGAACGACCACGACCGTGCCATCATTCGGGAAGGAGACATCATCACCATCGGCGCCACCACTCTCATTCTGCGCGAAGGAGGGTGTGTCTAAATGCAGATTTTGGCTTCACCCTCGGCGGCGTGTCAGAATGGTCAAGATGCAAGGCGCTGAGGATGAGGGCGCAGGGAGTGTACTGAAGTACATGACCAAGCCCGAAGCCGATAGCAACGCCGCAGATTGGCTATTATGACACACCGCCTTCCACAGGCACTTTGAACCTCTTCTCAAAAGCAAACTGCCATGAAGTCTCCACTCTTTCTTATAATATTATTGGCACTCAGTCCGCTCGTTGGATTTTCCGCCCTTGCCGAAACTCCGACTTTGTCTGCCGCAGTCACTCCTCCCGATTCTGCGATCTCCTCTCGCCGTCCCTTTGAAGGTCATTTCCACTGTGCCGAGACCAACGTGGACCTTCACATGAATCTCTATGAAGAAGAACTGATTGCTCCGGGGTTCGACTTTCTCGGTCCGATGCACGCCTATCTCCAAGGTCCCGGAATCTACGGCACTTGGATGTCCACGCGTGTCCAAATCAACGGAAAGAAAGCGGTGGTGCGCTTCAGCAACGACATTGGTTCTGAATCGCAAGACATCGAACTGGTGCAAGTGGGCGACAGCATCCTCACCTATCGCGCCACCGGAGGCAATGCCATCCGCAAAGCGGTGGGACACAAACTGGTCAAGGTGACCGACCAAATGACGTTCCGGCTGAAATAAAAGGGTCAAAAAGTCAAAGAGTCAAAGAGACAAAGAGTCAAAGAGTCAAAGAGACAACAAAGAGTCTAAGGGACAAAGAGTCAAAGAGACAAAGAGTCAAAGAGTCAAAGAGACAACAAAGAGTCTAAGAGTCAAAGAGTCAAAGAGACAAAGAGTCTTCGCAGAATCTGTTTTATCTGTGCTATCTGTGTTCAAAAAAAGTTTCGCGGACTCCGTTTCATCAGCTCAATCCGTCAAATCCGTGGTTTCAAAAACAAGCCATAGTTATCTTGAAACATGACAAACCGTTTCAAATCATTCGCTAAAGAAATACAGGAGACGCTGCTCCACACCTTTCTTCCCACTCGCTGTCCCGTCTGCCACACGATTCTCCCCGACAACGAGCCGGCACTCTGCGAAAAATGTTTCAAGTCACTGCCCTTCACCCACCTCAAAGGAAAACCGCGGAACTATCTCGAAAGAAAACTCACACACGGGAATTGGAGAACCGGGCGCGCCGATGCGCTCTATCTCTACTATGACGACTCCATCTTTGTGCGCCCCATTCACCGATTCAAATATAACGGACAGGCACGTCTGGCGCAGTGGTTCGGAAAACAGATGGCACTCAATCTTCAAGACGAAGGATTCTTTGACGGCATAGACTTCATCGTTCCCGTACCTCTCTCCCGCCAGCGTCTCCGCAAACGAGGCTATAATCAGAGTGAGTGTTTGGCACGCGGCATCAGCCTCATTACCTCCATTCCCGTCTGCACGGAAATTGTGAGTCGCATCAAGGACAACATCAGTCAGACCCATTTCAATGCTTTGGAACGAGAAGAGAACGCGCGCAACATCTTTCATCTTGACCGTCCCGACCTTGCCCAAGGTCATCACCTCCTGTTGGTTGATGATGTATGCACCACAGGTTCCACCCTTTTCAATTTGGCACTAACCATCTCCCCGGCAGAGAACGTCACCCTCAGTTTCCTGGCGCTCGCCCTCAATCCGAGTCTCCCCATCCACAGTGCCCCCATCGACGAAGATGAGCTGCGAGTCTGAAGGAAATGCAAAGCGTGACCTAAACAATAAATGGCTGTCAGCCAAACTCGCAAAGGATTCTACTACTGTTTAGAAGTGGGTGCCCCATACCACCCGACCAAGCCTTGAAATGCCTGCATTGGGACTGGCAAGAAAAGAGAAGTTCGGTCAAAAGAAAAAGAAGGATAATAAC
>JBJEAG010000095.1:0-14759 GCA_051868855.1 Alloprevotella sp.
GTGAACACCTTTCCGCCGTAACGATGAACACGTGTTCGCCGTAACGGTGAACACCGACGGGAGTAAGGACAGAAATGAGAAATCGGCAGAAAGAAATGACAAGTCAGCAGAAAAAAACCGCAAAATCCGCGGTCTCGAAAATTTTCCGGCAGCAAAAAAAAGATTGCCATCAATCAAACGGGAATGACTTTCTGCTGCCCGTTCGGTTGATGGCAATCAAAAAAAGACTATCGCTTTGCGTCACTTCGCAAGGAACTTGGTGCCGCCTTGCAGATAGATTTGTCCCTTCTGCGGGGCGAGGACGCGGCGACCGTCGAGCGAGTAGATGGGAGCGGCGACATCGGAGCGGTCGGCGGTCACGTCGCGAATGCCTTCCAGATTGTCGGAGAGATACATCGCCCAGCCCGAACCGCCGGCGGCGAGAAAATAGCCCTCGGGCACGGTCGTCGGAGCGGCAGTGCCGATGCGGGTGATGAGCGTGCCGCGATGACCGACGGCGCGGCTCTCATAGTACTTCGATTTTTCGGTCACTTCCACGTCGCTCTCGGAGTGTATGCCCGCCGTGCGGCGCACCCGAATCATGTTTTCAATCTCTTCGCGGTAGGTGCCACGCCAGTGCGGCCAGAAGACGCAGGGGATGCCCGGAGAGGAGAGGATGAAGGCGTAGGCTTGGTTCACGTAGCCCGTGAATTTGTTGGAGTCGCGATAGGTGTCGTGGTTATCGACGAAGGTGACGGCAAGGCGGTTGTAGTTGTGGTGGTGAATCATGCCCGCGGGGCGCCACGTCGTGTTGTCTTCAATCCACGACATGTTGCTGAACTGCCCGCGCTGGAGTCCGTTGTTGAGAGCGGCATATTTCATCGGGAAATCGAACGCCATGCTTTGCCGTTCCGTCTTCTCAATCCACGCTGCGACGTTGTCATAGGAGCCGTCCCAATATTCCCCGACGGAGATATAAGGTTGGGAAGCCTCGTTGTAGAGTCCGACGTAAGTGCCGCTAAAGCCTTTGACAAAGTCATAGCGCCAGCCGTCGTAGCCATAGTCTCCCTTGAGCCAGGCGAGGTAGGCTTTGCAGTCGTCTTGGACGTAGGTCGAAGTGTGGTCGAGGTCGCGTGCGCCGCCCCAGTTCTCGCCGGTGTCATAGGCACCCGTGGCTTTGCCGTTCCACGAGCCGGCGCCGGGGTCAGTGTTCATCTCGTCGTTGCGACAGATGTGGGCGGCGGTGAGTTGATAGGAGCCGTACGTGCCGAAGTCATCGGCGGTGAAGTTGCCCCAATCGGTGTCCCCGGCGCGATGGTTGATGACGATGTCGGCGAGCACCTTGACGCCCTTTTCGTGGAGCGTGGCAATGAGTTTCTTCAGGTCGTCAGCCGTGCCCCAGCAGGAGGTTTGGTTGTTCCACTGACGGGGATGATAGCCCACGTTGTTGCCCCCGACAGCGCCTCCGCCTTCCGCGCTTGCCGAGGGCGGGAGCCAGACGACGGTGAAGAAGGGAGCCATCTCCGGGGCGAGGGCTTCGAGTTGCGTCCACCCCGTCTCCTTCTGCGAGTCCCAGTAGAAAGCCTGCAACATGACGTCCTCGCTTTCGGCGGGCGCTTGTGCCCACAACGGGAGGGCGAGGAGCGAGCAAAGAGATAAAAGTTTTTTCATGAGAAGTTTTTTGTGAGAGATATCATTATATATAAGGAACCGGAAGGCACGGTTGGGTACATGACCAAGCCCGAATCCGATAGCAACGCAGCAGATTGGCTATTATGACGCACCGACATAAGGAACCGGAAGGCACATTTGGTGCGCCCTTCCGGTTCCAAAAGAGGTTGCGGCGCTGCGGCGTGTCACTTCACGCTGCCGGTGCCGTTGGTGAAGTTCAGGTAGGCTTGCTGACCTGCGCCCACATTCACGCGGGTCTGGTCGGGACCGGCACCGCGGAAGACAATCTCGCCGTCGAGCACGATGAACTCAGTCTGCCACCAGTCCACGTTGTCCTTCGGGTGAACGCACATGCGGAGTTCGCCGTCAGCGACGAAGACGGGAGAAACGAAGTCGCCGTCCTTGTCGGCGGGCACGCTGAACTTGTGTTCGGGAGCAATCGCCCACTCACCGGCGGTGTTGCCCATGAGATAGACATCGGGAGCAAAGGTCTCGAGCACCTTGTTCGTGGCATCGACATAGAGCAGATACCAGCCGCTGTTGCCGACCACGATGTTGTTGGTTCCGGTGAGACCTGCGCCGGCGTTATCGACGAGTTGCAGTTGGTCAGCGCCGAAGTCACCGCCCCAGTCTGCCTGCGGAGCAAACTTGAACTCTTCGCCTTCGTTGAGATAGATGAGTGTCCAGAACTCGCCTTCGTGACCGTAAACGGGCACCATGGGCTTCCAAGTCGCGCCCCAGCCATATTCAGAACCTGTGAGGTAGAGTTCGGCGGAGACGGGCTTGATGCTGTAGCGCCAGTTCACCATGTCGATGGTCACCTTGCTCTTGCCGGCACCTGCCTTGAAAGCCTGAGCGCCCTTCCAAGTGACGAAAGCGTCGCTGCTGGTGTCGCCATCCACGGCACTGCCCAGGAGGGCATCCCAGTTGATGTTGCCGCCGACGAGGGCAGACTGCGGGAAAATCTTGAACCAAGTGTCGCCGGTCAGTTCGAAGGTAGCCTCGAAGACACCGTTGCCCTTGTCCTGCATGGGGAGCAGGTCGGCGGCAGTCCAGCCGAGCACGCCAATCAAGTAGTAGGCGTCTTCAACGGCGGGAGGAGTCTCTTGGAGATAGGTCACGGTGACCGGCGCAGAGGTGGTGCGGAGTGCGCCGCCGTCGGGAGTGAGGATGCCGGCATCGACGGTGAGTTGAAGCTCACGTTCGACGCGCTGGCGGCTGAGGAATGCCACTTCCACCACGCTGTCGAGTTGAGCGGTGGTGACGCTGATGATGCCGCCTTCCTCGGTGAAGGGGAGCGCGTGCTTTTCGTTCACGAGCAATTTGTTCACTTTGACGGTGGAGCCTTCGGGTGCTTCGGCAACGGTTCCGGTCTGGAGCAGTTGCACGACTTCAGGAGCGTTCTCCTTGTCGATGGTTTCGGTGGGCAGCGCCGTCATGGAGAGTGCCACGCCGTTGGTGGGGTCCAGTTGCGGATTGCTCTGCGGGTTTGCCCAGTCCGTATAATCTTCATCGCAGGCGGTGAAGGAGAGAGCCGTCAGAAGTGCGCCTGCATAGAATGCTAATCTTTTCATGGATTGGTTTTGTTGAAGTTAGATGAGGAAAGCGGCGAGAGTTGCCTCGGTCGGGGAGAGGAGGTCTCCCGCCGCTTGGTTTTCAAATTTTGAGATTATTCGACCACACCGGTTCCGGCGGCGAAGTTGAGACGAATCCTCTGCCCCGGGGTGAGTTTGACAGAGTAGTTGCTGCCCTTGTCGTTCTCCCAGTTATTGACGATGTTGTCGTTCTCGCGGTGAGTGATGACACCGTCGCAAAGCGTGAACTCGCTCTGCCACCAATCTGCTTCAGGAACTTTGACAGACATGCGGGCTTCACCGGCAGCGATGGCAGCGGGCGTAATCCACTCGAGTTCGTCATCGCTCAGCGTGCACTTGCCTTGGTCTAAGAATCCCCAATCGCCCATAGTGGCGCCGGTGAGGTAAATCTCAGCGGGACGGATATCGACGGTGTATTTCACTTCCTTGCCCACAATCTTGGTGGTCACGATGAAGGTGAACCAGCCGGCGCGGCTGACGGCACTGTTGCCGGAATCGGAACCGGCGCATGCACCTGCCTCACTGACGGCTTCGGGAGTGAAGGTGAGTTGGTCGTAGGTGCGAGCCTGTTCCCAATCGTTGGCTTCGGGACCAATCTTGAAGTTGGAGTTGGCGTCGCAATGAACCACGGCATAGAACACGCCCGGCGTGTTGGTCACCTTGGCGAAGGGGAACCAAGTGCTCCATACGTTGCCGTTGATGGCACCCACGATGAACATGGATTCGGGCAGGGCGACAACCTGAGCGGGTTTATAGACATGAACCTGCGGCAGGGTGATGGGGTTGGAGTAGCAAACGCCGCGGTCGCTTTCGGTGATGTTGGCTTTGAGGCGCACGAGGACTGCCATCGTGTTGGGCAGGTCGGCACTGGGATGCACGGCTTCCCAAAGACCCACGAGTGCTTCGTTGAGTTCGTAGGCATCCACGTTCAAAGTGGCGGAACGATAGGTGGAAGGCAGACTGACATAGTTGGCTTCAGTCTCTTCGGTGGCTTCCACGAACTGTTCGTCGAGAGTGACTTGCACGGTGTAGGTTGTCGGGGCGGGGAAGCCGTAGGCAGGCTGCGTGCAGGTGAGTTCAACGGTGGAAGCATTCTCAAGGTCAATCACGTTGTTCTGAGCGTAGGGCGGAGTGTTCAGTTGGAAACTCTCGGGCTCAGTCAGAATCGGGTTGCTGTCGGTGTCGGTTTCGCATGCAGCCATGAAGGGCAGCGCCAGCGCCAAAAGCAAATAACTAAATATCTTTTTCATGATAGTTTACGATTTAGATGATTTATTGGCACGGCTGAATCAATAGCCGGGGTTTTGGTGCATGTTCGGATTGTTGGTAATGTCCGTCTGCGGAATCGGGAAGAGGTTGCAGTGGTCGTAGGTGGAGGTGCCTTCATAGACGCCGGCTTTCCATTCCCATACATATTTATTAGTGGTGAACATGTTGAAGCGACGGAGGTCGGTGCGGCGACGTCCTTCCAAGTAGAACTCGCGTCCCCATTCATTGACGAAGTTCTGCTCTGTCAAATCGACGCTGTTCCAAGGACGAGCGTGAGCACGGTCGCGCAACACGTTGATGTCTTCCAACACCACGGAAGCGGGCTGTCCGGCACGCCAGTTGGCTTCGGCGCGGGTGAGATAAGCCTCAGCAAGGCGGAGGAACGGAATGTCGGTGTCGGGCACGTTGGGGTCGTGATAGTCCGTGGTGCCGTCGGCGTGTTCGTTGGTCCACTTGGTGATGGCAAGACCGTTGGTGATGGTACCAATCTTCTCGCATTCAATCTTGCGTCCGTCGCCGCCGAAGAGCAGGGCGCGGTCGTCGCCGGCAGCCTGCGGGATGTCAAAGCGACCTTCGGTGAGGGGCACGTTGGCGCGGTCGTTGAAATAGTAGTCAGCCACGTTGGCACGGGCACGGATGCAGGTCCAAGCGTCGTTCGTGCCGTAGAAGTTCCGGCAACCGCTGGCATAGCAACTGCTGATGATGGTCCAAGTGCCGCCGTAGGTCTTGGTCTTCGTTCCGTCCTGACGGATGGGGAGCACGATTTCCTTCATGGCTTCGGAGTTGCGGTCGTTGTCGCCCATGAAGAGTTGCTGATAGCCGCTGAATCCGGCGATGCTGGTTTCACGGCTGAGGTCGTAGCCGCTGTTGATGGCGCGAGTGGAGAAATCCACGGCGTCGTCCCAGCGCGGTGTGCCGACGTAGGTCTCAGCGTTGAGGTAGAGGCGGGCGAGCATCAGATAGACAGCCACCTTGTTGACCTGTCCGAAGTGCTTGCCTTCGGGGTCGGCGGGAGCGAGGAGGTCGCCATCGAGGAGCGCCTTGTATTCTTCTTCAAGCCAAGTGAAAAGTTCGGGAGCGAGCATTTCCTTCGGTTTCTCGGAGTCGAAAGTGGTTTTGAACGGAGCCTTTCCGAAGAGGTCGAGGAAGTACTGATAGTACATGGCGCGGAAGAAGCGCACCTCGGCGCAGCGTTGCTTGCTCTTGTCGTCGGCGAGGTTGCCGTAGAGGTCGAGGAAGTAGTTGCACTGCGTGATGTTGTAGCCGATGCGGTTGTAGAGCATACGGGTGAAGAGGTGTTCGGAGTTCCAGGTGAAGTTGAGGAACTCAGACTGACCGGGGTCATTCTGCCAAGCCCAGAGACATTCGTCGGTGGGAAATTCCTGCTGTTCCCAGACGCGGCGGAAGAAGGGGTTCTTGCCGGGGTCGTCGGAGATGTCGGGCGTGTCGGTGGCGCCTTTTTGTCCGGAGAGAACAAGCAGACCGTAGATTTTGGCATAGTAGCCGTCTTGTTCGCTTCCGCTTTGCGTTTGCGGGTCAATGGACGACTGGTTGAGGTCGTCGGCACACGAGGTGACTCCTAATCCCAGTCCGAGAGAGAAAGCCACGGGTGCCACATATTTTAGCAAATTGAGTTTCATAAGTCGTTTGAATCAAATGTTGACTTTTGAGATGATTTTTCTTTATGCTTGAAAAGCGTGTGGGATGACTCCGGGTCAGAACTTCAGATTGAGACCGAGCATGTAAGTGCGGGGACGGGGATAGAAGTTCTTGTCGATACCTCTGTATTCGGCGTTGCTGAGTTCGGGGTCGAGACCGTCATACTGCGTGATGACGAAGGGATTCTGCACGAGGAAATAGACGCGTCCGGAGATGCCGTCGAACTTGCCTGCCTTGAAGAGGTTGCGGAAGCTGTAGCCCAAGGTGATGTTGTCGCAGCGGAGGAAGGAGGCGTTGCGAACGAAGTAGTCGCTCATGGCGTAGTTGCCCTGTCCGCTCCAACCGAGTTTGAGTTGTTCCACGGAACGGTTGGTCCATTCGTTCTGCACGGTCATGCCGCTGAGGCTGACGTCGGCGCGGTTGCTGAGGAAGTCATAGTAGGCGTAGTTGTTCAGACTGGCGCGGAGCGTGAAGCTGAAGTCCCAGTTCTTGTAGATGAACTTGGAGGTGAAGCCCATCAGGACGTCGGCAGAGGGTTTCTTATAGACGTAGCGGTCATCGGGGTCGATGTAGCCGTTGCCGTTGCGATCAACGAACATGTTTTCGATGGGGTGACCGTTCTCGTCATAGACCTGCTGATAGACGTAGAAGGAGTTGGCAGGATAGCCCACCTTGTTGATTTGAACCGTACCGCCGGCGGGGAGTTTGGAGGGAGAGACACCGGTGGCGACGCCGCTGGCGCCGTTGTAGAGTTCCGTAATCTTGTTTCTGTTCCACATCACGTTGTAGGACACTTCCCAGTGGAAGTCGCGGGTTTCGATGGGACGGGCGTTGAGGGTGAACTCGACACCGTAGTTGTTGAGACAGCCGATGTTCTTGTAGATGCGGTTGTTGAAGTTCGTTCCGGTTTCGACATCGACTTCAGAGAAGAGGTCTTCGGTGTGACGGAAGTAGTAGTCAAGAGAACCCTCGATGCGGTTGTTGAGGAAGGCGAAGTCGAGACCTGCGTTCCAAGTGGTGGTCTTTTCCCAAGTGATGTCCTTGTTGAAGGCGTTGGGACGGAGGGTGTGCATGTAGTCGTCGCCGATGGGATACTGTGCATAGTCGTCACCGACGTTGAAGAGCGGCGTGTAGTAGAAATCGACGGGGATGTTCTGCTGACCGGTGACACCCCAGCCGAGGCGGAGTTTGAGGTCAGAGAGCCAGCTGACGTTGCGGAGGAACTTCTCGTTCTTCAGTTTCCAGCCGAGTGCCAAGGAGGGGAAGGTGCCCCAGCGGTTGTCCTTGTCGAAGCGGGAAGAACCGTCCCAGCGCATCGTGAAGGTGGCGAGGTAGCGGTCGTTGAAGGAGTAGTTCACGCGACCGAAGTAGGAAAGCAGGGAGTTGCGGGAAGCGTAACCTGTGGTAGCACGACCTTGGTAGTCCTTATAATCTTCAATATAGGGGTCCCAGCCGCCGCCTTCGCCAAAGCCGTTGTGGTGGAAGTGCTGTGCTTCCGTACCAGCCATGACATCAACGTTGTGCTTGCCGAAGAGGTGCTGATACTGCGCGTAGATGTTGCCTTGGAGATTGTATTTGTACTTCGCAGCACGCCAGTAGTTTCCAAAGTAGTTGTTGGAAGCGGAATAGGGAGAGATTTCGGTTCTCTGGTCACCCTCGCTGTAGTCACCGCCGACGTTGGCGTGGATGTGGAGGTCTTCAAAACCGTGAATCTTGTAGTCCAGTTCCAAGTTACCAATCAAGGACGTGCTCTTGGCATGGTCGTTTCTCAGTTCGAGCATGGCGAGCGGGTTGGCAGTGTTCTTGGTGTTGGGTTGAGCCGTCCAGTTGGGGTCGCTGAAGGAGGCGCCGTCCGACATGTGCTGATAGTAGCCGCCGGTGAACTGGCTGTAGGGGTTACCTTCCTCGAAATAGACGGGCTGCGTCGGGTCCATGGACAAGGCAGCGCCCACAGCACCCATGTCGGGATAGCGGTTCTTCGCTGCCATGTATTTGGCATTGAGGTTCACGCTGAGGTGGTCGTTGAAGAAGGTCGGCGCGAGATTGACGGAGGCAGTGAAACGTTCAAAAGTGCTGGTCTTGAGCGTACCTTCCTCATTGGTGTAGCCAAGGCTGACGCGATAGGGCAGGAAGCCCAAGCCACCGTTGACGGAGAGGTTGTGGTCGTGGCTGACGGAAGTCTGGAAGATTTCGTCCTGCCAGTCGGTGTTGGCAGTGCCGAGGGGCAGGGTGGCTTCGCTGCCGAAGCGGTCCTGCACGTACTGACGGAACTCGTCACCGCTGAGGACGTCAAATTTCTTCGCCACGGTTCCGATGCTGACGCTACCGTTGTAGGTGATTTGCGGGCGGCTGTTCTTGCGACCTTTCTTGGTGGTGATGATGATGACACCGTTGGAGGCGCGAGAACCGTAGATGGCAGTGGCGGAGGCATCCTTCAGCACGGTGAAGCTGGCGATGTCTTCAGGATTGACCATTGCCAAGGGGTTGGAAAGACCCTGCACGCCTTCGTTGTCCATGGCGAGACCGTCGATGACGATGAGCGGGTCGTTGGAGGCGTTGAGCGAAGAACCACCGCGGATGCGGATGGAGGCGTTGGCACCCGGCGCACCACCGGTTGTGGCGACATCGACACCGGCAACCTTACCGATGAGCATGTCCTGCGCATTGGTGGTGATACCTTTGGTCATTTCGTCGGGCTTGATGGCAGTCACCGAACCGGTGGCGTCAGCCTTCTTCACTTTGGCATAGCCGACAACCACAGCTTCGTTGAGCGTGGAGTTGTCTTCGAGGGTGACGACAACGGTGCCGTCAGCCTTCACGTTGGACACTTTGTAGCCGATGTAGCTCACGCGAATCATCGTGCCGGGCTTCACGTCGAGGCGGAAGTTACCGTTCACGTCGGTTTGTGTGGCTGTCTTCGTGCCGGGCACAGTGACAGTGGCAAACACCACGGGCTCACCGGATTTGTCTTGCACATGTCCCTGCACCTTCAAGGTCTGAGCCGAGGCGCTGAGCGACATGGCTGCTCCTGACAACACCAGTGCCAGTAGCTTAGCGTTAATATTAGGTTTTCTCATGTTATTAAACTGGGTTAAGTTTACATGCAATGGAGGAAGGAAGCGGGGTCACTGTGCCTTGATGGCGATGGCGAAGCCGCCGCCGGAGGCTGCGCGGAGTTTGAGGCGCGTTTTGGAAGTGACGTTCATCTGTTTGATGGTGTATGCCTTGGGGTTCTTGTCCCAGGAGGCGTCTTTGGCGTCGGCGTAGATGGTGGCAACGTATTTCTTGCCGGGCGTCAGGAAGTCGAGGGCAAAGTTGGCTTCGTGGCCGTTCTCGTCTGCCGTGCAACCCACGAACCAGTCTTCTCTGCCTTTGGCTTTGCGGGCGATGGTGATGTAGTCGCCGGGCTCTGCCTCGAGATAGACGCTCTTGTCCCAATCCATGGCGACGTCCTTGATGAACTGGAAGGCATCGAGGTGCTCTTCGTAGTGTTCGGGCACGTCAGCCGCCATTTGCAGCGGGCTGTACATGGTGACGTAGAGTGCGAGCTGACGGGCGATGGTGGTGCGGACGCGGCTCGTGTTTCCGGGGTTCATCTTGGAGCAGTCGGTCTCGAAGATGCCGGGCGTGTAGTCCATGGGACCGCCGATGAGACGGGTGAAGGGCAGAATCGTGGTGTGGTCCACGGCGTTGCCGCCGAAGCTTTCATATTCGGTGCCGCGGGCGCTCTCGTTGCCGATGAGGTTGGGCCAGGTGCGGCAGATGCCGGTCGGGCGGGTGGCTTCGTGGGCGTTCACCATGATGTGGTAGTCGGCGGCTTTTTCGATACAATATTGATAGTGGTTGTTCATCCACTGACCGTAGTGGTGCTCGCCGCGCGGCACGATGTTGCCGACGTAGCCGCTCTTGACGGCGGGATAGCCGTGATCAACCATGAACTGATAAGCCTTGTCGAGGTGGCGCTCATAGTTGCGGGCGGAGCCGGAGGTCTCGTGGTGCATAATCATCTTGACGCCTTTGGCTGCGGCATATTTCTGGATTTCATTCACGTCAAAGTCGGGATAGGGGGTGACGAAGTCGAAGACATAGTCCTTCTCGTGACCGAACCAGTCTTCCCAGCCGATGTTCCAGCCTTCAACGAGCACGGCGTCGAAGCCGTGGGCGGCGGCAAAGTCGATGTAGCGTTTCACGTTGGCAGTGTTGGCGGAGTGCGTGCCGTTGGGCTTGGCGTGCTCGAAGTCCGTCTCACCGAGTTTCACGGTGCTGAAGTCGTTGGTGTAGCTCCACGTTCCTTTATTAGTAATCATGTCCCACCAAACGCCGATGTATTTGGTCGGCTTAATCCAAGACGTGTCCTTAATCTTACACGGCTCGTTGAGGTTGAGCGTCAGACGGGAAGCGAGGATGTCGGTGGCTTTGTCGCTGACCATGACGGTGCGCCAGGGGGAGACGCAGGGGGCTTGCAGATAGCCTTTGTCGCCGCGGGCATCGGGGGTGAGCCAACTGTCGAAGGTCATGGTCTTGTCATCATAGTTGAGGTGCATGGTGGAGTAGTCGATGCAGGCGGCTTCGTGGAGGTTGATGTAGAGTCCGTCGTCGCTCTTCATCATGAGGGCGGTCTGCACGCCTCCTTCCCAGATGGGCGTTTGCGAAGAGTTTTGCGTCACGGCTTCCTTCATCTTGCCGCGAATCTCACTGAGGCGGGAGGTGACGGTTTCATATTCCTGCGTGTCGTAGTCTCCGGGCAGCCACCACGCGGTGTGGTCGCCCGCCATGGCGAACTGACTGTGCTCTTCTTTGATGACGAAGTAGGTCAGGTTCTTCTGTTCGGGGAACTCATAGCGAAAACCGAGTCCGTCGTCGAAGAGGCGGAAGCGCAGACGGATGAAGCGGTCGTTCTTGGGTTGGTTGAGGGTGACGCAGAGTTCGTTGTAGTGGTTGCGGATGCTGCTTTCCTCTCCCCAGACGGGCGTCCAGGTTTCGTCGAAGGTGACAGTCTGCGTGTCGGTTTTGACAAAGCCGGTCATGAGGTCAGCCTTCTGTGCGAGTTTCGAGGCGTCGGCACGGGTCTTGAACTCGAAGTCCTGCGCCTTGTTGGGGTCTTCTTCCTTCAGGGCGATGCCGAGGTGAGAGGGGCGAATGACATCTTTGCCCTTGTAGGTGAGTTGATAGGTGGGACGTCCTTCGGCGTCGAGGCTGAAGTCCATCTTGAGTTCGCCGTTGGGCGAAAGGAGTTGCTGTCCTGCGGCGGTGAGGCCGAGGAAGCACACGGCAAGAGTGAGCAGTTGTTTTTTCATGGTAAGCAAAAAATGAATGAGTCGGCGGAGCGGTGCTTCCGCCTCGTGGATGGTCGATTTAAGGGCGTTTTGAAAACTTGACGTGGCAAAAGTACGGGTTATTAATACGCGTGCGCCGGAGTGTAATAAAAATATAAAGAATGAGAAGTCGGTCAAACGGTTAAGTTGCAGATTCAGAGAAGACTGTGTGAAAAACCTGTGAAGAAATATATAAATGTTTGTGAAGACTCCGAAGAGAGATTTAGGGGGTCAAATGTCGCTTCGCTCCGGTCAAAGAGACAAAGAGACAAAGAGACAAAGAGTCAAAGAGACAAAGAGACAAAGAGACAAAGAGTCGCTGCGCTCCGGTCAAAGAGTCAAAGAGACAAAGAGTCTAAAAGTCTAAAAGTCTAAAAGTCTAAAAGTAGGCGCGGAATCCGTGAAATCCGTGGTCTCTAAGAGTCGGTGCGGAATTTGATTTGACGACAACGGAAACAACAAGAGACAACTTTGCATCACGTAAGCGGCGAACAACCGCTCGAAAAACGTCAGAAAAGTCGTTCGCGGACGGCGTGGCAACATTCCTGTCTGCCGATTCGTCATTCCTGTCCCCTATCCCGTTATTTTTCATCCTTGGGCGAAAGACCTTTCATCCTTAGGCGAAAGACCTTTCATCCTTGGGCGAAAGACCTTTCACCCTTAGGCGTAAGACAACGACTCCCAAGAAAAAAATGACAACTCCCAAGAAAATAATGTTGCCACGGCAGAAAAGAGACAAAAAGACAAAAAGACAAAGAGACAACCATTCAACAACTTGTCGAAAACCTGCCGCTCTCTTTGACTTTTTGACTCTTTGTCTCTTTGACTCTTTGACTCTTTGACCGCAGCGCACTAAAAACGCGACAGCCCCTTCTCCCGAAGAAACTGCCGCTCAACTTATCAGTATTTACCTAAAACTTCTATGACTGAACACTTGGCTTGGGTTCAGTCCTCTTCAACATTATGCGTAGTCTTTGCGTTAACTATGAGAACTTATTGAATCACTTTATCCTAATCTGAGGACGCTCACTTGAAGTCCAAAATGAAAATGTCGCGGGGAGCAAGGCGGAGAGTGTCGCCGAGGCTGACCGTGCGGTCGGTGATGACTTCGTGGGCGACGGCACGGGGGAGCACCTCGGCATAGCGCCCGAGCGGCAGTTCCACTTCGCGGTTCGTGCCGTTCATGATGACGGTGACGGTGCTGCTTTCGGTTTGACGCGAGAAGACGTAGGTGCCGTGGTTGATGGCATAGTGGCGCAGCGTGCCGCGACTGATGGCTTCGTTGCCGCGACGCCATTGCAGCAGGCGGCGGGTGAAGTCGTGGGTGTCGCGCATGAGCGGCGTGAGACCTTCTCCCGTGAGGGCATTGATGGTGTCGCCGCTGAATCCGCCGGGGAAGTTGGCTCGGAGCAGTCCGTCGCCGCCACCTTTGTTTGCCGCCATGGCAAGTTCATCGCCGACATAGAGTTGCGGAATGCCGCGAAGAGTCAGCAGGAGCGTGAGGGCCTGACGATAGCGGTTGGTCAAGGTCGCCTGTTCCGGAACGCAGGCGAAACGGTTCGTGTCGTGGTTGCTGAGGAAGGTCAGCAAATGGGTCGGGTCGGCATAGACGGCATCTTGGGAAACGTACTCGTAGATTCGCGCCAGTCCCTTGTCCCAATCGTTGGTTTCCTCGTCGAGTGCGCTGTTCAGCAGTCCCATGAGCGGGAAGTCCATGACGGTGGGCAGTTCGGAATCGTTGTCCGGTCCAGCGAGTTTGGAGCCTTTCTGCCACTGACTGACGCCCACGTTGTGGTTGAGCCAGGTCTCGCCGACGATGTTGAAGTGAGGATATTCAGCCAGCACGGCTTGGTTCCAGCGCGCCATGGCTTGGCGGTCGGCGTAGGGGTAGGTGTCTTGACGGATACCGTCGATGCCGGCATACTCTGTCCACCAGATGCTGTTTTGCGTCAGATATTTCCAAACGTGCGGATTGCGCTGATTCAGGTCGGGCATGACCTCAACGAACCATCCGTCCTGGGCATTCGTTCTGTCGGCTTCGCTGCCGTGGATGTCGGTGACGGCGGAGATGCGATAGGAGGTCTGGACATAGCGGCTGCCACAGTTGAACCAGTCGTCGGCGGGACGGTCGCGGAAGAGGAAGTTCTCCGAGCCGCAGTGGTTGAAGACCATATCCTGAATGACCTTCATGCCGCGCTTGTGCGCCTCTTCGATGAAGCGGACGTAGGCTTCGTTGCCGCCGAAGCGGGGGTCGATTTCATAGTAGTCGGTGATGGCATAGCCGTGGTAGGAGGTGGAGGGCATGTCGTTCACCTGCAGCGGCGTGGGCCAGATGGCAGTGACGCCGAGGTCGTTCAGATAGTCCAAAGCCTTCGTCATGCCGGCGAGGTCGCCGCCGTGGCGGGCATTGGGTTCCTGCGAGGCGGTCTGCTCCTTCAGCCCCTTGACCACATCGTTTGCGGGGTCACCATTGACAAAGCGGTCGGGCATGAGGAGATAGACCACGTCGGAGGCGTCAAAACCCTGGGCGCGCGTTTTCCCGTCGCGCTGCCGCAGTTCGTAGGGCAGTTTCTGCTCCTTCCCGCCTTGCTTGAGACGGATGGTGAAGGTCTGGGCAGGCGCGCCCTGCGTGCATAGATATAAAAGGAGATAGTTTGTGTTGGTCGGACGAACGATGGAATCGACGCTGACTCCTTGGGCTTCGAGCGTCACCTCGCTGCGTCCCACCTCGGGGGCATGGAGCAGGAGTTGAAGCGAAGCATCGTGCATGCCGCTCCACCAAAACGCGGGCTGCACCTTGGGCGCTGACTCGCCAACCTTGCTCCGCCGGGATGCGGCAGAGGAGGAAGCCGTCAGCACGAAGAGGCTGACCAAAAGCGTGAGAAAGCGGAGTGAAAGCGACATAAGCTTGATGAAACTGCGTGATGAAACTGCGTGATGAAAATTTCTGCCGCAAAATTATTCCTTTCTCTTGCGTGGATGCAAGCGAGTGTAAGCGAAATATAAATGGCAGAAATCTTTAATGCGCTGAAATTCAAACAAAACATCCTTTTGGACATACAGAAAAATAGAAACGCCATCACAACGCCGGGGCACGCGAGAAAAGAAAACGGCTGCGCCATTTCCATTCTTAAAAATAATTTAATACTTTTGTCATGCCATTCACGCGATACGTGGCTGGCACTTCTACCTTATCTTCTACCTATCATGAAGCTACCCCCCCCTGATTGCCATTTTTATGGTGTCAACCGCCTTGTCCGCCCAAAGTTTG